>NZ_JBQCVA010000001.1:0-169509 GCF_051962715.1 Neisseria sp. P0008.S010 | reverse complement strand
TATTCAAAATCTTGTCGCTGCCTTACCGCAACAGGCGGAAACGGTTCGGGTTAAGGGTAAATCTGATTGCAGGACTGATTAATGCGATGGGATGAATATTTTCGCAAGAGGTCTAATCTGTTCCAACCGCTAATGCCTGGGTGTTGCACTTGAAATCTGAATTCAAGGCCGTCTGAAAACACATTGAAATATTTTCAGACGGCCTGATGAAAAATCTAAAAAGCGTTCCCTTCCCCGGATACCGCAGGCAAATTCCGTGTCCGGCCCGATATGCCGTTTGACAAACTATGGCCTGAAATTGAAGGCCGTCTGAAAAAGCAGCATGACTCCCGGCTTCCTTTTCAGACGGCCGATTGTGTTATTTGAAGATGCCAAAAAGCAGGTATACCGTTAAAATGCCGCCTGTCTTTATCCGCTACGGAAGTTTGATTTTATGACTACTCTCACCATCGCCTTGAGCAGCGGCGACCGCCAACCTTTGGAACTTATCGGCAAAATGGCCAACCGGCACGGCTTGATTGCCGGCGCGACCGGTACGGGCAAAACGGTTACGCTGCGCAAAATGGCGGAAAGTTTCAGCAATATCGGCGTGCCTGTGTTTCTGGTTGACGTAAAAGGCGATTTGTCCGGCATATGCCGTGCGGGGGACGGTGCGGGCAAGGTCGGCGAACGGATGGCGGAATTCGGTTTGGACGGTGCAGACTATCTGCAAGGCTTTCCCGTGCGCTTTTGGGACGTATTCGGCGAAACGGGCATCCCCGTGCGCGTTACCGTATCCGAAATGGGGCCAATGCTGCTCTCGCGCCTGATGAATTTGAACGACACCCAGGAAGGCCTGCTCAACCTGGTATTCAAGGTTGCCGACGATAAAGGCTGGCATCTGATTGATTTGAAAGACCTGCGCGGGATGCTGCAATATGTGGCCGACCACGCCAAAGAATACCGCACCCAATACGGCAACGTTTCCGCCGCCAGCGTCGGCGCGATTCAGCGGCAGTTGCTGGTATTGGAGAAAGAAGGTGCGGAACAGTTTTTCGGCGAACCCGAACTAAACCTGCAGGACTGGCTGCAAAGCGAGGGTGGGAAAGGCGTCATCAACATCCTGAATTCGGAAAAACTGATGCGCTCCCCGCGCATGTACAGCGCGTTTTTGCTGTGGTTTCTGGCCGAACTGTTTGAAACCCTGCCCGAAGTCGGCGATGCCGACAAACCCAAATTCGTCATGTTCTTCGACGAAGCGCATTTAATGTTCGACAACGCCGCACCGGCCTTGGTAGAGCAAGTCGAGCAAGTGGTGCGCCTCATCCGCTCCAAAGGCGTGGGCGTATATTTCGTTACCCAAAACCCGCTCGACCTGCCCGACAGCATCCTCGGCCAACTCGGCAACCGCGTGCAGCACGCCCTGCGCGCCTTCACCCCGCGCGACCAAAAAGCGGTAAAGGCCGCCGCCGAAACCTTCCGCAGCAATCCGAAGCTGAACGTGGCCGAAGCCATTATCGAACTGGGCGTGGGCGAGGCATTGGTGTCCTTCCTCGATGAAAAAGGCATGCCCGGCATCGTGGAACGCGCCTTCGTCCTGCCGCCGCAATCGCAGCTTGCCCCACTCTCGGCCGAAGAGCGCGGCCGCCTGTTCCAAAACGACATCCTCTACCGCCACTATAAAGACGCGGTGGACAATTTCTCTGCCTACGAAGCCCTGCAGCAGCTTGCGGCGGAACAAACCCAAGCGGAACAGGCTGCCGGTGCGGAAAAAGCCGCACAACAGGCGCAGACACAGGCCGAAGCGGCGCAACCGGCCAAACCCGGACTGGTGGAAGGCTTCCTCGGCGGACTGTTCGGCGGACGGAAAAAGGCCAACCAAGGGCTGGGCTACAACGTTGCCGACAGCATCGGCAGCCAAATCAACCGCCAAGTCACCAACGCCATTTCGCGCAGTGTGATGGGCGTAATCAAAAACATGTTGAAATAAACGGCAGGCCGTCTGAAAACCCGTTACCCGGTTTTCAGACGGCCTCAAATGGAAAAAAGATGAAAAACGACGACTTCAACACCCTATTCGACGGCGAAGACTTCCAAAAAATGCTGGCACAGATGAGCGAGGAAGAACGTGCCGAATTCAAACGAGAATCGCAGCAACTGTTTGCCGAAGTATCCGAAATGTTTGCCGCCTTCGACAACCGCACCATCCATGAAAAACTGACCGCCGCCGTCTTGGCGCAAACGCCCGACGAAGAGCTGGTACTGACCGTGTTCGACACCCTGGCCGTACAGGCACCCGAAGGCATGGGTGAAGAAGCATACCTGCAAACGCTCTCCCCCGCCCGCCGCGCCGTTTACGCGCTGTACATCCTGGCCGGAGAAGTGGACAACGGCGGTTTCAACCAGTATTACTACAACACCGGCGCCGAAGCCGCCGCCTACCTGCCCGAAGCCTGCGAACTCGTCGGCGCGCCCAAATATGCCGACCTCGTACGCCGTGCCAACGCCTGTTACGAACGCGAAAAACTGGCCGACCGCCAAGACGGTTCGCTGGAAGGTTTCTGCGCCTCGTATGAGAACAACCCGCTCGAAGCCTACGACGACGAATTCTACCTGCTGGAAAACTGCCAACCTCTGGACGGCCTGCTGGTACGTTTCATCCGCGAAAATCCCGAAGCGTTTACCGACTGACGGAAATGCCGCCCAAGATCGGGATTTTATGAACGTACAATCCCGCCGCATTTTTCAGACGGCCTTTTACAGCGGGAGGCCGTCTGAAAACACAACCGCCCAACCCAACCGAGGAAAAAATCCCCATGCCGCACCATTTGGTTTTACAGTGTCCCGACATCGGGCGTTGCGACCTGTCCTTTCTCCCCCCTTTGCCGACAAGGCCGTCTGAAAACGGAAACGGCAGCATCCTGCGCTTTGAAGTGCCGGAAAACTTTGCCCTGCCGCCCGAAGCCACCGCCGAACTGGACAAGCTGAAAATCGACCACGCCGTATTGCCCGCCATCCCGTTCTCCGACCTCGGACTGATTGTCAGCGACATGGACTCGACACTGATTACCATAGAATGCGTGGACGAAATTGCCGCCGGAGTCGGACTGAAAGAACAAGTGGCGGCGATTACCGAACAATCCATGCGCGGCGAATTGGACTTCGAACAATCGCTGCGCAAACGCGTCGGCCTGTTGGCTGGATTACCGGAAAGCGTGCTGCAAGAAGTGTACGACCAAGTGCTGAAACTGTCGCCCGGTGCGGAATACCTCTTGAGCGAATGCAAAAAGCACGGCGTGAAATTCATGCTGGTATCGGGCGGCTTCACCTTTTTCACCGACCGCCTGCAAACCCGCCTCGGCCTCGACTACACCCACGCCAACCTGCTCGACACCGACGACGGCCGCCTGACAGGCCGTCTGAACGGCCGCATCATCGACGCACAAGCCAAAGCCGACCTGCTGCGCGAATACCGCGCCAAACTCGGTTTGCGCCACGGGCAGGTTTTGGCCGTGGGCGACGGGGCCAACGACATCCCCATGCTGACAGAAGCCGGCTTCGGCATCGCCTACCATGCCAAACCCAAAGCCCGGCAGGCTGCCGACGTATGCATCAACCACAACGGCTTGGAAGCCATACGCGGCTGTTTTTTATAGAGGATTCCGTTCAAACCGAAGCGGGGAACACACCTTGCCCGCCGGAACGGAAACCGGCATATCGGGCCGCCCCCAAACCTTTCCCTGCCGCCTTTCGGCAGGCGGGGGATTTCAGTATAATCCCCGCTTTTTACCGACGGGGGCTTGTTTTCCCCCTTAGGCGGCACTATTTAGCGAAAATCTGATTTCGAGCCTGAAAGCCGAAGTGCTATTGCAGGCTGTTTCCAAACGGCGGTGTGCACCACACGCTGCAAGACAGGCAGAATTCCGAATATCCGTCCGCCCGCCGCATTATCCGAAAATACCGAGACCACAATGAGTAATCCGCAAGACTACGAAGAACAAGAAGACGACAACCGCCCGCTGACCGCGGAGGAACAGCGCGCCCGCCTGCGCCAGCTGATTCTGCAGGGCAAAGACCGCGGCTACATCACTTACGCCGAAATCAACGATGCCCTGCCGGACGACATGTCCGACGCCGAACAAATTGACAACATCGTCAACATGATTCAGGGTTTGGGTATTCAAGTAACCGAAGAAGCCCCCGATGCCGACAGCCTGCTGATGAACGACAGCGGCACCGGCATGACCGATGACGACGCGGTAGAAGAAGCGGAGGCCGCCCTTTCCAACGCCGACTCCGAATTCGGCCGCACCACCGACCCCGTGCGCATGTATATGCGCGAAATGGGGCAGGTGGAACTCCTGACGCGCGAAGACGAAATCATCATCGCCAAAAAAATCGAAAACGCCCTGAAAAACATGATTCAGGCCATTTCGGCCTGCCCGGGTTCGATTGCGGAAATCCTCGAATTGATTGAAAAAATCCGCAACGACGAAATCAAAGTAGACGAAGTGGTCGAAGCGATTATCGACCCGAACGAAGTGCTGCTTAACGAACTGGGCCTGGGTCATTTGGAAACCGTACCGCCCGGCGCACGTCCCGGCGACAACACCGAAGAAGAGTCCGAAGACGGCGAAGATGAAGACGGCGAAGGCGATGCCGCCGATATGGGAAGCGTCAATCTGGAAGAATTGAAACGCGAAGTGCTGGAGCATTTTGCCGTTATCAAAGACAGCTACGGCCTGATGGTCGAGGCTTTGAATGCCAACGGCAGCAACCATCCAGAATACCTGAAACACCGCGACGCGATTGCCCACAAACTGCTGGAAGTCCGCTTTGCCACCCGTCAGATTGAAAGTCTGAGCAGCAGCCTGCGGCAGAAAGTAGACAACATCCGCAAGCTGGAGCGCGAAATCCGCGACATCTGCCTCGACCGCGTCCAAATGGACCGCGACTACTTCATCAGCCAATTCCTGCCGAACATCACCGATTTGACTTGGTTGGAAAACGAAATTGCCAAACGCCGCGTATGGGCGAACGCCTTGGAGCGTTTCCAACACGCCATCCTGGAAAAACAGTCCGAATTGGCGGAAATGGAAAAAACGGCGCAGATTTCCATCGAAGAACTGAAGGAAATCAATAAAAACATGCAAAGCAGCGAACGGGAAACCGCGCGTGCGAAAGAGGAAATGATACAGGCCAACCTGCGCCTGGTGATTTCCATCGCCAAAAAATACACCAACCGAGGCTTGCAGTTCCTTGATTTGATTCAGGAAGGCAACATCGGCCTGATGAAGGCGGTCGATAAATTCGAATACCGCCGCGGCTACAAATTCTCCACCTACGCGACATGGTGGATCCGTCAGGCAATCACCCGCTCGATTGCCGACCAGGCGCGCACCATCCGCATCCCGGTTCACATGATTGAAACCATCAACAAAATGAACCGCATCTCCCGCCAATACCTGCAGGAAACCGGAGAAGACCCCGATTCCGCCAAACTGGCCGAGCTGATGGAAATGCCGGAAGACAAAATCCGCAAAATCATGAAAATCGCCAAAGAGCCGATTTCGATGGAAACCCCGATCGGCGACGACGACGATTCGCACTTGGGCGACTTCATCGAAGACGTAAACAACGTCGCACCGGCGGATGCGGCCATGTATTCCAGCCTGCGCGAAGTTACCGCCGACGTACTGGAAAGCCTAACCCCGCGCGAAGCCAAGGTGCTGCGTATGCGTTTCGGCATCGACATGAACACCGACCACACGCTGGAAGAAGTCGGCAAGCAGTTTGACGTAACCCGCGAACGTATCCGCCAAATCGAAGCCAAAGCCCTGCGCAAATTGCGTCATCCGACCCGTAGCGACAGATTGAAAAGCTTCCTGGACAGCGAAGACAACAAATAGCCGTTTCACAGCAAGAGAGGCCGTCTGAAAAACAATTTTCAGACGGCCTCTTTATCATCGGAACATCAAACACCATCCAAACCCAAACACACAGCCGCAGTTTGTATGGCCAGCCATGGCATTGCCGTTCGGTTGAGCGTCGGACTGCCCATCCATCGCAAAACTGCAACAAATCATCCTGACGCAGAAACACTTTTCAGACGGCCTCCCCGGGAGGCTGCCTACGTTTAATTTTCGGGGCTGTCCTAGATAACTAGGGAAATTCAATTCAAGCTAAAATTATCCCCATGAGAAGAAGCCGCCTAAGTCAGTATAAGCAAAATAAGCTCATCGAACTATTCGTTGCAGGCGTTACCGCCAGAACGGCAGCCCAATTGGTCGGCGCCAACAAAAATACCTCAGCTTATTATTTCCACCGGCTGCGTCTGCTTATATTTCACAGCAGCCCGCATTTGGAAATGTTTGTTGGTGAAGTAGAAGCAGATGGAAGCTACTTTGGCGGGCATCGCAAAGGCAGACGGGGGCGCGGTGCGGTAGGGAAGGTCGCCGTATTCGGGCTTTTAAAGCGCAACGGCAAGGTTTATACCGTTGCCGTACCTAATACGCAAACGACCATCTTACTGCCTATTATCCGTGAGCAGGTAAAGCCTGACAGCATCGTTTATACAGATTGTTATAAGAGCTATGATGTGCCGGATGTCAGTGAGTTTAGTCACTTGCGCATCAACCACAGTACACACTTTGCCGAAAGGCAAAACCACATCAATGGGATAGAGAACTTTTGTAATCAGGCAAAACGTCATTTGCGCAAGTTCAACGGTATTCCCAAAGAGCATTTTGAGCTGTATCTGAAGGAGTGCGAATGGTGTTTTAACAACAGTGAAATAAAAGTTCAAATCTCTATTTTAAAACAACTAGGTAAAGCACGATTTATCCTAGTTATCTAGGACAGCCCCAAGATTTTTTCATTTTATATTCCTGTGTTTGAATAGGAGATGTATTGAAAAATGTAAAGCTAGTTATTGCCAACATTTTGCTTTACTAATTAATGTATAAATTTGCAAAAATATACCATTCGAGATAATATGAGACCTTTGCAAAATACCTCTCTTCACCTTTTCGTTGACAGCCGAAACCCAAACACAGGTTTTCGGCTGTTTCCGCCCCTAATTGCGCCTAATTTTACCCAAATCTCCCCTTAATCCTCCCCGGACACCCCATAATCAGGTATCCAAGGGGGATTAAGGGGGTATTTGAGTAGAATCAGTGGATATTTGAAACAAAAACAGCCGAAAATCTTTATTTAGGTTTCGGCTGTTGGGAGGGAGAAGGAATTTTGCAAAGGTCTCAATCAATGATTTCTCGGAAATGGATAAAGTCTGAAGGCGATTATTCGTTAGACGGTTTATCTGTCTGAGACTTGTGCGTTTGTAATATGCGCACTACCTTACCCTCATAACGCTGGCGTAACCACGCCTGTATCCGCTCGTAATCTTTGGCAGGTAGTGGCTGCTCCAATTCGAGAGAGACAACGACGATATCGTCATATGTATCTGTCTTCGGTTCTGCGTTTTTTTGGCTTTCAGACTGTTCGGAAACAGGCGTTGTTTGCGCTTTATCCCAAGCCAAGCCGCGTCCGACAACGATTTTTTCCGCTTCCGGATATTGGGCTTTTAATTCCTTAAGTACCGCAGCATCGTCAGCACCGGCGGTATCGGCAGTTTTGCCCGCCAGTACGGTATCGATGTAGGCCTGCTGCTCTTCCAGCTTGTTCTGTAACTGCACCGAGTTGTTATGGCTTGCCAGCAGTTCTTCAATTCTAGTGTCACTGCCCCCCGCATAGACTACTTTCACTTGCGGTTCTTTTATACCTGCCGCTTTCAGATTTGTGACCAGCAGAGTGGTAATTTTCTCGGCATTCCCTGTTCCGTTGACAATCAGCCCAACTGCACGTTCTTTGTAGTTCACCATTTTACGCAGCACGAAAAAACCTTCCTGCTGTTGTGCAGCGGCGATGGCATTGTTGGCTTTGGTATTAAACAGCTCCTGACGCACTAGTCCCGATGCCATATATCCGCTCGGAATCATCACTGCCAACACTACGGCTGTGATAATAATACGGTGCAGTCTGCGTTTGGTCTCACTTACCAGCCCCCTGCGCGGCAGCTTAAGTAGTTTGGAAAACAGTAGGGTGGAAAAAGCGATGAACACGCAGTTGATGGCAAACAGATAAAAAGCACCGAAAAAATAGTGCCAGTTACCGTGTGCTAGTCCATAGCCCGCCGTGCACAGAGGAGGCATCAGTGCAGTGGCAATTGCCACACCCGGGATGGCATTGCCTCCTTCTTTGCGCGTTAATGCCACAATGCCTGCACTACCGCCGAAGAAGGCAATTAACACGTCCCATAGGGTTGGCTGGGTACGTGCCAAAAGCTCGCTTTGTGCCTCTTTCAGCGGGGTTAGCAGGAAATACAGTGTAGCGGTAACCAAACTGATGGCGATGAACACAATAATATTGCGTGCTGCTTGGCGGATCAGTGCAGTATCGCCTACCGCGGCACCGTAACCCACACCGACGATCGGCCCCATCAACGGAGAAATCAACATCGCCCCAATCACTACCGCCGTGCTGTTTACATTCAGACCGATACTCGCCACGGCAATGGCAAACATTAATACCCACATATTGGTTCCGGTCACCCGAGTATTGGCGCGGATGACGGCATCAATTTTATCGGGATGGGCCTGGTCATGCGCAAGATTGAACACATCTTGCAACTTGGTCATGGCACCATTGTCTTCTTTTGGCTGGTTTTCTTGTTCTTCTTGGTTTTTAATGTTTTCTTGGTCTTGCATTTTCATCCTTAAATCAATCTTAACGATTGTCTCTGAATATTTAATTAACTGGAATTTCGGATACTGATAATTATGCTTGATAACTAAGTTCGAATATGATTAAACAGATACCTTGCAGAATATTAACATATACCCGAAAACGCTAACAACGCTGACAACGCTGATCCTGCGTAGGCCTTCACGAAACCAGCATATGCAAAAACCTTCTCTCAAATCCAATTCCTACTTTTTCAGCAGCAACCGCCATCAAAATTTTTTAAGGGGCTGTACTAGTAGATTAGCCCTAAATTCCACACCATTTTTGCAGGATTTTAAGCTGTTGAGACGATGTGCCAAAATTAAATCGAAATTCGCATTCTTTCAAGAACAGCGGGAAAGATTTGCGATCGATTCCGTTGTATTTTCGCAAGACGCGTTTTGCCTGATTCCAAAAATTCTCAATGCCGTTGATGTGGTTCTGACGGTCGGCAAACGCTTTGGAATGATTGATGCGGTAATGGATAAAACCGCTTACGTCTAGCTTGTCATAGCTGCTCAGACTATCGGTATAAACAATGCTGTCCGGCATGATTGTCTGTTTGCTAACAGGCATCAACGTATCGGACTTGGCATTATCTACGACAACGATATAGACCCGTCCGTTACGTTTCAGAATGCCGAAGACAACCACTTTTCCTGCCGCACCGCGACCACGTCTGCCTTTACGCCGTCCGCCGAAATAACTTTCGTCCAACTCGACAGGGCCCTCAAAAACCTCATCGGCAACCAAGGCCAGATAATGGCTGATGACCATACGGATTTTACGGTAGAACAGAATAGCGGAGTTGGGCTGAATGCCCAAAATATCGGCAGCGGAACGGGCGGTAACTTGGAGTACAAAAAATTCAAGTAGTTTGTAGTTTCTTTTGAACTCTCTTGCTTAATTTACAATTGGTTATCTGCATTTTCGCAGCCTAGCATAACTACTAATCTACGTCAGCCCCAAATTCAAATAAGAACGCACCATATCGTCATTCCCGCGCAGGCAGGAATCCGTGCATTTGATTTTTAGGAATGCTTGAAGGCTGGCGCAAACCCAATTTTTTGGATTACTGTCTTATTGTGAATGACGATGGTCGGTATTTTTAAATGGGGCGGTTCCGTTTATCCCCGACAGCCCTAGAACTAATCCGCCCGACGGGAAGGAGTGTCGGCTTTATCCCAAAGACGGCATATCGGTACTGTCTCGCAGATTGGTTTTTGAATCGCCACACTCACTGGCCGCGCAAAAACAGCGCGTCCAATTCTTTCAGCGTGAGTTTGACCCATGTAGGACGGCCGTGGTTGCACTGATTGCTGCGCGGGGTTTGTTCCATATCGCGCAGGAGGGCGTTCATTTCCGGCAGGGTGAGTTTCCGTCCGGCGCGTATCGAACCGTGGCAGGACATAGTGGCGAGGATGCGGTTTTCCCGCGCTTCCACCGCCTGCGACACGCCGACTTCGGCAAATTCGCGCAACATATCCCGCGCCAGTTGTTCCACGTCGGACTTGCCCAGCATTTGCGGTACGGCGCGCACAGCGATGCGGTTTTCGCCGATGGGCGAGAGGTCCAGGCCGAAACGGCGCAGTTCATCGCCGAAATCGGCCAGGGCGGCCATTTCGCCGTGCCCTGCGGCAAAGGTAACGGGGATGAGCAGCGACTGGCTGTTCAGACGGCCTTGTTCGCCGCGCTGGCGTTTCATTTTTTCGTAGTTCACGCGTTCGGCGGCGGCGTGCATGTCCACCAAAAGCAGGCTGTCTTCCGCTTGGGCAAGGATGTAAATGCCGAGCAGTTGGGCAATGGCGAAGCCCAGCGGGTAGGCGTTTCCGCTGCCTCCGCCGTGCGCTTCGTCCCGGCCGTCTGAAACGGCGGTTTGCGCTATTGCGCCGCCAAAGCGTTCGTGTTCGAGCTGTGCCAGTTCGTCGTCGCGCCGGTAGAGTTCGGCATAGGTGTCGATGGCGCGGCGGTTTTCGTTCAGGCTTAAACTGCGCTGTTGCGGCACCCGGGTGGCAGAATAGGAAACGGGGGCGGTTTTGCCTGCTTGGAGGCCGTCTGAAAACGGTGCATGGCTGCCGCCGTGGTTTTCAGACGGCCTTTCTTCGGCCAAGCCCATCATTTTGTACAGCACTTCGCCCGCATTGCCGACGCTCTCCGTCCGGTCGGCACGCGTGCCGGCCAGTGCTTTGTCGAGGGTGTGGAAAACGAGTTGGTGTACGGCCTGGCTGTCGCGGAAACGGATTTCGGTTTTGGTGGGATGGACGTTCACGTCCACGGCTTCGGGCGGCAGTTCGAGAAAGAGGACGAAGGCGGGCGCGAGGGCTTGGTGGAGCACGTCGCGGTAGGCCTGCTTGACGGCGTGCAGCATGACTTTGTCGCGCACGAAGCGGCGGTTGACGAAGCAATATTGTTGGCCGGTTTTGCCTTTGGCGAAGGTGGGTTTGGCAATCAGGCCGTAGAGCCGCATGCCGCCGCCCCCGCCTTCCACGGGCAATGAGGCCGTCTGAAAATCGCTGCCGAGTATGGCGGCCGCGCGTTCTTCGAGGCTTTGCGGCGGGTATTTGAAAACGGGTTTGCCGTCGCGTTTGAGGCTGAAGGCGGTTTCGGGATGGGCGAGCGCGAGGCGTTCGAGCATGGTGGCGCAGTGGGCGTATTCGGTATTTTCGGATTTGAGGAATTTGCGCCGTGCGGGGGTGTTGAAAAACAAATCGGCCACTTCCACGGTGGTGCCTTCGGGATGGGCGGCGGCGGCAACGGGCGACAGGATGCCGTCTTCGGCGCGGATTTCGTGGCCGTGCGCGCTGCCGGGAGTGCGGCTGGTGAGGGTAAGCCGGCTAACGGAGGCGATGCTGGCCAGCCCTTCGCCGCGAAAACCCATGCTGGAAACGTGTTCCAAATCGGTAAGGCTGGCGATTTTGCTGGTGGCGTGGCGGGAAAGCGCGAGCGGCAGGTCGTCGGCATGGATGCCGCCGCCGTTGTCGCGCACGAGCAGGCGTTTGATGCCGCCGCCGTCCAGTTCCACCTCGATTTCGGCCGCCCCCGCGTCTATGCTGTTTTCGACGATTTCCTTCAGGGCATTGGCGGGGCGTTCCACCACCTCTCCGGCGGCGATTTGGTTGACTAGATGGTCGGGCAGTGCGGCGATACGGGACATGGCTTCGGACTCGTTTGAGGCTGTCTGTAAATGAGGCGGGCATTATAACAGGCCGTCTGAAATTTGTTTTTCAGACGGCCTGCACTTGTTGGCGTTTGATTATTTGGTGCCGAAGATTTTATCGCCCGCGTCGCCCAAACCCGGGATGATGTAGCCGTTTTCATTCAAATGGCTGTCGAGTGCGGCGGTGTAAATTTTCACGTCGGGATGCGCCTCGCTCACCCGTTTCACGCCTTCGGGCGCGGCCACCAGTACCAAGGCCTTGATGTTAGTACAGCCTTTGCTTTTCAACAGGTCGATGGTGGCGACCATCGAGCCGCCCGTGGCCAGCATCGGGTCGATGATGAGTGCCGGACGCTGGTCCATTTTGCTGACGAATTTTTCAAAATACGACACCGGTTCGAGTGTTTCCTCGTTGCGCTGCAGGCCGACCACGCTGATTTTCGCCGTCGGAATCAAGTCCAACACGCCGTCGAGCATACCCAAACCCGCACGCAGGATGGGGACGACGGTCAGGGTTTTGCCTTTGATGCGCTCGCCTTCCATTTCGCCGCACCAGCCCGCGAAAGAAAAGGTTTCGGTTTCGAAATCGCGGCTGGCTTCATATGCCAGCAGCCGCGCCAGTTCGTTGGTGAGCGTGCGGAATTTGTAGGTGCTGCAATCGGCTTCGCGCATCAGGGCGAGTTTGTGTTTGACTAAGGGGTGGTCGATGATATGGAGGTTCATGGGAAATATCTCTGCTTTTTTCAGACGGCCGCAATTATAGGCGAACCACGAATTTCTGTCTTGACGGAAATAATAGAAATAACCATAATAAGCCGTATGAAACTGAATCCGACCACTCAAAAATTCGTGCTCCACTGGGGCGAAATGGGCTCTAAATGGGGCGTAAACCGCACGGTGGCGCAAATCCACGCGCTGCTCTACATCATCGGCAAACCGATGAATGCCGAGGAAATCAGCGAAACGCTGACCGTGGCGCGTTCCAACGTCAGCAACAGCATCCGCGAGCTGCAAGGCTTGAAACTGGTGCAAACCGTGCACCAGCTCGGCGACCGGCGCGATTATTTCACCACCTCCGACGATGTTTGGGTATTGGTGAAAACCATCGTCGAACAACGCCAACAGCGCGAAATCGAGCCGACACTGCACTTCCTCAACGAACTGATCGCCACGCCCGAATTCGAACAGGAGAACGAACAGGTGCAAAAACGCATCCGCGACACGCAGCAGTTTATGGACATTGCCACTAGCTGGACGAAGGAAATGCTCAAACTGCCCACCGGCACACTGGCGCAGGTTTTAAAACTCGGCACCAAAATCCAGCGTTTCCTGACCGGCGGCAAAAAAGACTGAATCCGCCGCACAATATCCGAAAAGCCGCACAGGCCGTCTGAAAACAGGCTTTCAGACGGCCTTTCCCTGTCTTTTGACTGCCGGATGGCATATAATCCGCCCACTCGAAACACTCTGCGGAAACTATGGAAAAAACGGTGCACAATCCCATGCGCCGCCGTCTGATACTGGCCGGCGGCGCGCTGCTTTTGTCTTCCCGCCCGATCTTGGCCGGAGCGCAGCGCGAAGAAACCCTGTCGGACGACGTGGCCTCCGTCATGCGGACGTCGGTAAACAACGTCAACCCCGCCCGTTTGGTTTTCACCAACCCGCGCGACGGCGAACGCTGGCTGCGCGACATGTCGGCACGGCTCAGCCGTTTTGTGCCCGACGAACCGTCGCGCCGCCGCCTGCTGATCAATATCCAATACGAAACCACCCGCGCAGGCCTCGATACCCAGCTGATACTCGGCCTGATCGAAGTGGAAAGCGCGTTCCGCCAATACGCCATCAGCAACGTCGGCGCAAAAGGCCTGATGCAGGTCATGCCGTTCTGGCAGCGTTACATCGGCAAACCCGACCACAACCTGTTCGATATCCGCACCAACCTGCGCTACGGTTGCACCATCCTGCGCCACTACCTTAATGTAGAAAACGGCAACATCGTCCGCGCCCTCGCCCGCTTCAACGGCAGCCTCGGCAGCAACAAATACCCCAACGCCGTCATCGGTGCCTGGCGCAACCGATGGCAATGGAATTAACCAACCCTGTTCATTTTTAAGGATAAACCATGCAAAACCAACAGAACGATTATCGACATCCCGCACCGTCAAACAACGGACAATACTACCAACAGCAGCCCCAACCGGTACAAGGCACCAATGCCCTGGCCATCTCCAGCCTGGTTTGCGGCATCATCGGCTGGATTATCCCGATACTCTTCGCCCTGCTGGCCATTATTTTCGGCCACGTTGCCCGCAGTCAGATTAAACGCAGCGGCCAGGGCGGTGCAGGTTTGGCCCTGGCCGGCCTGATTTTGGGTTATATCCAGTTCGTCATCATGTCTATCGGCATACTTGCCGCCATCGCCCTGCCCGCCTACCACGACTACGTTATCCGTTCCAAATGGGTAGAAGCCGACGTCTATCTGGTGCAGGCGCGCGACAAACTGGCCAAACGCATCGCCGCCGATAAAGACAACGCCATCATCATCAACATTCCCGCCGAAGAAATGAACATTCCCGGCATGGAAAAGCACTGGAACGAATTTACGGTGGAAAACGGCGTACTGCATGCCCAGCTCAACCCGAAAAGCCAACTGTACCCTTTGATTAAAAGCACAAACTTGAGCATTACACCGCAAGTAATGAAAGACAGCATCGTTTGGGAATGCCGATTCGAACAACAAATGAGACAAAGCCAGATGCCGAAATCATGCACAACCGACGGCAACATCACCTCTTTGTAAGCCGTCTGTAAAGCACCGTTCCAGCAACACAGCCCAACCGTAAAAAGGCCGTCTGAAAGCTTTCAGACGGCCTTTTCACATCCTGCCCAAACTATGCCAGACCCGGCATCCTTCCCGGATTCAGAATATTGTGCGGATCAAACAATTTTTTCAGCCGACGCTGGATACGAAGCACGTTTTCCTGCGGCAGGGTAAACGCGGTTTCGCCGGCCCGCAGCGCACCCCGGAACAATGTGGCATGCCCGCCGGCTTGAGATGCGGCAGCACGGATTTCGTCTGCGGGCAGGCTGGTTTGGTACCAACGCAGGCCGCCGCCCCATTCCATACAAAATGTTCCGTCCAATTCCAACTCGGGCGCGGTATCGGGCACGGATACGCGCCACAACCGTACATCTTTGTTTTCAGACGGCCTGAAGGCAGGCAGGAGCTGCTCACGCACCGCCAGCCACAAATCGGCATTCGCCCGCCCGGCCAAGCGTTCCCCACCCAGGCGGATTGCTGCCGCCTCTACACCCGCCGCACTGCCGCCGAGACGGACGAATAGCGCGCCGTTGTCCCAAAAACCGGCCGTCAGCGGCAGCGGCTGTCCCATCCAAGCGTGAAGCATCCTGCGGGCGGCGGCCGCCGAACATTCAAACTGCAAGGTGATTTCACGTTCGGGCGCAGGCAACACCTTTAGCGACACTTCCGCCAACACCCCCAAAGTCCCCATCGCTCCGGCCATGGTTTTATGGATGTCGTAACCGGCGACGTTTTTCACCACCCGGCCGCCGAAATCAAGCACCTGGCCGCAGCCGTCTATCAAACGGCAGCCGAGGACGAAATCGCGCACCGCGCCGAAATGCGCCCGCCCCGGTCCGGCCAAACCGCAGGCCACCGCGCCGCCCAAGGTTGCACCCGCACCGAAATGCGGCGGCTCAAACGGCAGGATTTGGCGGCGTTCGGCCAAAGCCGCTTCGATTTCTGCCAAGGGTGTGCCCGCTTTGGCGGTGATGACCAACTCGTCGGGATCGTAGGCGGTGATGCCGCTGTGGATGCGGGTATCAAGGATGGCGGCCGGACGCGCGGGTTCGCCGTAAAAATCCTTGCTGCCGCCGCCCCGCACGGTCAGTGCGTACCCTTCTTCGGCAGCCTGCCGGATTTGTTGCTGCAAATATTGCAATGAATTATCCATATCCTGCTTTCAGACGGCCTTTGTCTGTATTTTTCAGACGGCCTTAGGGTTGGTCGGCCTTTTGATATGCCGATAGTGTGTTTGACGTGCCGCCTCGGCCAAGTTTTCCGCCCATTTGATAAAAAAGCCGATTCCTGCAACGGCGGGCGGAAAAGATTATTGGATGCACACGTGCGTAAGACGTGAAAAATTCGGTAGGCATCAATACCTTTTCCCCGTAAAAAATACGGTGTTATTGCTCCATCACGCTTTTTGAAATATAGATAATATTTGCCTTAATGCCTGAATTTCATCATTCTTTTGTTGCAGCATTTCCTCTTTGGCAATCCGAAGCTCTTTTTCATGCTGCAACTGTAATTTTAATTTTTCCACTTCCCAAATCAATTCTTCTTGGTGGCCGAGATAATAGCTGGAATGGTTACCACTATTCTCCCCATTAAACAAAATCAATCCTTTGCCATCGGAAGCAATTAATTCAGCCACATCAATTTTAAAAATGGCAGCTAATTTCTCCAGTTTTTCTAAATCCAATTTACTTTTACCCCTTTCCAATCGCGAATAGCTACTTTCTGAAATCTGCATGCGTTCGGCCACCTCTTCTTGCGACCAATTATTCAATTCGCGTAGTGCGCGTACTTTATCATTTACAGACATACCAACCCTCCATGCAAATAATGCGATTTTATCTCAAAAACAGCTTTTCAGATGCGGTTTACGCCATGGTTGCTAACCAGCCTGCAGTATAAAATCAAACTGCCAAAAGGCAATTTCAATCTTATCTTTCAAAAGGAAATCAACTATGGCAAGCAATACGAATCCCAATTGGCCAAGTAAAACTGGAAATGCGTCCGGCGGCGGTCGCGGCAACAATCCGCCTAAAGGCGGCAACAACGGAACAAATAACGGGAAAGGTAAATAAATGAAAGGGAGAAACCTGTCGGTTTTGTTACTCATAGGCGGGTTATCCGCCTGTATAATAACGTTACCCACCACTTCCAGCAAAATAGTGGAAACGAATGCCGAAAAGGGAGATTTATATTCTATTACTTCGCAGCATTGCCGCCTTCAATGTAACGATTTTTTAATGGATCAGGCGCAAAAAATCTGCGAAGGTGGCTACACCATACAAGACAGGCAGGTTCTTGCCGGAGGCACTACGATGCTTATCCGCTGTACAAAAAAATAAATCCAACTTTAT
Organism: Neisseria sp. P0008.S010; assembly: GCF_051962715.1. Taxonomy (NCBI): domain Bacteria; kingdom Pseudomonadati; phylum Pseudomonadota; class Betaproteobacteria; order Neisseriales; family Neisseriaceae; genus Neisseria; species Neisseria sp. P0008.S010. The sequence continues at coordinate 152,420 of NZ_JBQCVA010000001.1, read as the reverse complement.
CCGTCTGCATTTTGTGAAAATAAACAGGCCGTCTGAAATATGTCATCCACTTTCAGACGGCCTCTTACTGCTTCTCGGCCTTCCCCCGCCTTATCCGTCCAAATGGCTGCTATCGCGTGCCAGCACGGTGCGTTTGCCGCCCGCATCGGCGGCAGAAATGATGCCGTCGGCCTCCATTTGTTCGATGAGGTTGGCGGCGCGGTTGTAGCCGATTTTCAGGTAACGCTGCACCGAGGAAATGGTGGCTTTGTTGGTTTTAATCACGCAAGAAACGGCCTCGTCGTACAGCGGATCGCTGCCGCCTTCGTTGTTGCGGCCTTCGTTGGCATTGCTGAAGATGTCGTCGCTGCCGACGCCGCCGGTGAGCAGGTCTTCGACGTAATCGGGTTCGCCGAACTGTTTGAGGTATTCCACCACGCCGTGTACTTCTTCGTCGGAAGCGAACGCGCCGTGTACGCGCTGCGGATAGCCGGTGCCCGGCGGCAGGAACAGCATGTCGCCCTGACCAAGCAGGTTTTCCGCACCCATTTGGTCGAGGATGGTGCGGCTGTCGATTTTGCTCGACACTTGGAAGGCGATGCGGGTCGGAATATTGGCTTTAATCAGGCCGGTAATCACGTCCACGCTCGGCCGCTGGGTGGCCAAAATCAAGTGGATGCCCGCAGCGCGCGCTTTCTGTGTGATGCGGGCGATCAATTCTTCGATTTTCTTGCCCGCCGTCATCATGAGGTCGGCAAATTCGTCCACCACCACAACGATAAACGGCAGTTTTTTCAACGATTCGGGATTGTCGGGCGTGAGGCTGAAGGGATTGCCGATTTTGCGGCCGTATGCGGCCTCTTCGCGTATTTTCTGGTTGTAGCCTGCGAGGTTGCGTACGCCCAAATGGCTCATCAGGCGGTAGCGTTTTTCCATTTCGTTCACACACCAGGTCAGCGCGTTGGCGGCCAGGCGCATGTCGGTTACCACCGGCGCGAGCAGGTGCGGGATGCCTTCGTAAATACTCAGCTCCAGCATTTTCGGGTCGATCATAATCATGCGCACGTCGTCGGGCGTGGCCTTAAACAGCATAGACAGAATCATGGCGTTCACGCCCACGGATTTGCCCGAACCGGTCGTACCGGCCACCAGAAGGTGCGGCGCGCGGGCAAGGTCGGTAACGACGGGCTGGCCGGTGATGTCCTGTCCCAGCGCGAGCGTGAGCTTGGAGGGTGATTCGGCGAACGCGGGCGAATCGAAAATTTCGCTCAGGCGTATCATCTGGCGTTTGGGATTGGGCAGTTCCAAGCCCATGCAGGTTTTGCCGGGGATGGTTTCCACCACGCGGATGGAGGCGACGCCGAGCGAGCGGGCGAGGTCTTTTTCCAAATTCAACACGGCATTGCCGCGCACGCCGACATCGGGTTCGATTTCGTAGCGGGTGATGACCGGCCCGGCATACGCTTCCAACACTTTGACTTTAACCTTGAACTCGGCCAGCTTTTCTTCGATGGTGATGCTGTTTTCTAGCAATGCTTCCTCACTCTGCGTCGCATCGGGATTGTAGCTGGCGGGTTTCAGCAGGTTGAGGCCTGGCAGTGGGTAGAGGCCGTCTGAAAACGGCGCGGGGTCGGAAAAACCGGCCTCATTGCCATATAGCGGGCCGTCGCTTTCAGACGGTTCGTCATATTCAGATAGCCTGTCGGCATAGCTGCCGTATTCCGGTTGTTCTTGCTCGGACGGCGCGAATACGTCGTCCAGCCATTCTTGAGCGTCCGCCGCATCGGAATAAATACCGCCGACCGTTTCTTCTTCGGCAAACGGATATTTAGACAGCCCACCTTCATCCCACGGCTGGATCATTTCGGCTGAAAACGCCACTGATGCAGGCGGCGGGACATCCACGCTCAAAGGCGGTGTCGGCGGCACGGCCGGAGGTTCGACCACCGTGGCATCGGGCGGCGGCACTTCAGCCGGCCTGCTGTACGGATAAGGGGCGAAACGGTTGGCCAGGGCACTGTCTGCCCGAAGCGGCTTGACGGCTGGTTTCGGCTTGACCACTTCTCCGCCGTAATTGGAAATCCGTGCGGAAGCAGGCAGGATGCTGGCATTGTCCACCGTGCTGATGCGGCGCAGTCGGCGGGACGGGCGTTCCGTGCGGGCCAGGTTGGAGATGACTTCGTCGGCAGGAATGATGCGCGGGGCAATGTCGCTGCGGCGCGCGCTCTGCCGCTGCCGTGCCATGCGCCGCATCATCAAATTGGCGCGGATGTCGCTTTCCTCTATGGTTTCGGGCGCGTTGAAGCCTTTTTCAGACGGCCTTACTGCTTCTTGTACGGCAGGTTTCGCGGCCGGGGCGTTGAAATTTTGGTTTTCCCGTTCGAGGCGGCGTTGCGCCGCGCGTTCTTCCACGCACAAAACGGAAGGGTCGCTGTAACTGATGACGGGCAGACCGGCAGCCGGTGTATGCGGCGGCCTGCCGCCGAACCGTTGCTCTTCATAACGGCCGGGGCGGGGTTTGATTTCACGGGCACGGCTACCTGCCGCAAGGTTGCGGGTGGCATCGGCCAAAGTGATGATTTCCGCGTCGGGCGGAGGGACATGTTCTTGCACTTCGGGGCTGAATTTTTCTATTAGGGCGGCAGCGGGCTCGCGGCGGAAACGCCCGACTTCGGCTTCGGTAATCACTTCCGCATCGGCAGCCGGTTTGGACGGCGGCCCTTCCATTTCGGCCGCTTCATCCGCCGGGTCGCCGCGGTGGGTGTATTCGAACTCCTCCGCCATGATTTCCTGCACGCTCTTGCGTTTGAAATGGCCGATTTCGTCGGCGGTAATCACTTCCGCATCGAGCGGCGGTGCGGTTTTGCGCACCTCGGCATCCGGCTCGGATTCAGATTCGGCGTTTTCGATATTCGTTTCGGCATCCGCCGCATCATCCGCCGCTGCGGAATACACGGGAACGGCCTCGGTAGGCGTTTCCGGCTGCAACGCAACTTCCTGTTCCGCTTCGGATTCTGCCTCGGGCGTTTGAACCGTTTCCGCGGTTTCCGCTTGAGAGGCCGTCTGAACATTTTCTTCGGCAGGCGGATTTTTTGCCTCTTCCGCCTCTTCCGCCTTCTGCGGCTGCGAGGCGGCAAAAATCGGCAGGTCGTGGAAATGTTCGGTCTGCGGCGAACCTGCCGCATCGGCGGCATTCAGTTTGCGGTAGCGTTTGGGCGCGACTTCGCGCAGCTTTTCCACCGTGCGCTCGTAAACGGCACGGCTTTCGTCGGCATCGCGCCTGTTGTGCCGGCTGTTGTTCAGGTTCGGCTTGGCGCCGTAAACGGCTTTGGCCTCTCCGCCGCTTTCCAGTGGCGGGGCATTTTCGTGACGGTTGAAATAGCGCAGTTCGCGCTGCCATTGGCGGTCGAGATAAAACCGCCAGCCGACCAAGGCGGCTACGGCAATCAATAACAAAATGCTGACGATAATCCAAAACATAAATTCCGGACGGCTTTCCGTAAGAATGCGTAAAGCCGCCATTTTAGCGTGTTTCGACGGCAAACAGAAACTTTCCGCCGTTTGCCATATAATGTGCGGCTTTCGTCTGAAACATTGCCGGATTATGGATTTCTTCACCGCATGGTTTGAAACGCCGTGGCTCTACGCCGCCTATATCGCTTTGCCCGCCTGCCTGCTGTTGTGCGCCAAACCCGCACTGAAGGCATGGCGGCGGAATCCTCAGGCGTTCGGTGTTTTGCTGTGTTTTTTCGCCGTCTTTTGGACATTGGGTGCAGGCTTGGACAGCGGGCAGCTCGGCGGTTTGCGCTACCACCTGCTCGGCGTGGCACTGGGCAGCCTGATGATAGGTTCGGCAGCGGCATTCTGGCTGGCCGCCCTGTTTATGCTGCCGCATATGCTGCTGACGGTCGGTGCGCAGAATCTGGCGGCCGCCCCGCTCAATGTCCTCGCCGTCACCCTGCCCGCATTGGCGGTGGCGGAATTGCTGCGTTATACCGTACGCCGTTTTCTTCCGCCCAATCTGTTCCTGTATATCTTTATCAACGGTTTCTTTTGCGCCGCCGCAGGCATGATGGCCACCGGCGCGGCAATTACCGCCCTGCTCTCGCAAAGCACCGTCTTTGCCGCCGTGGATTTATGGCAGCAGGCTTTTCCCGTTTTCTTCCTCATCAGCTGGGGAGAAGCCTTCCTGACCGGCATGTTTACCGCCATTTTCGTCGCCCTCAAACCCCAATTCCTGCTGACTTTCGACGACGATTTCTACTTGAACCGTCAAAACACCATTTGGCCGTCTGAATCATGAAACTTCCCTTTTTCGCTTCATTGTCGGCAGTAGTTTGCGGTGCGGCATTCGGTGCCGCCGCACGCTGGCTGCTCGCCCTTTGGCTAGACACGCCCGACCAGCCGTTTTCCCGCGCCACACTGTCGGCCAACTGGATAGGCGCGCTGCTTATCGGTTTGGCGGCCGGTTTGGCCGACAGCCTGCCGGACCTGCCGCCGTATTGGAAATTGTGGCTGATCACCGGCCTGCTCGGCAGCCTGACCACTTTTTCCGGTTTTTCACTCGAAATCGTTGCTATGCTGCAACAACAACGCTATTCCGCCGCCGTACTGACCATCCTGCTGCACCTCGGCGGCTCGCTGCTTTTCACCGCAGGCGGGCTGTTCCTCGTCCGCCTGCTCCACCACCCGGCCGTTTGAAAACAACCCCTTGCCTGCACTCTGTATTTTGCGCTTGCATTACGAAGCATTTGCATTTATATTTGCGAACACTATTAAATCCTATTTAACAAACCTATCGGGGAAGGAATTACGATCATGTTTGTATGCATCTGCAACGCGATTACCGATCACCAAATCAAAGAAACCGTATCGGCCGGCGCTTCCACCTTGAGCGACCTGCAGGCACAGCTCGGCGTTGCCACATGCTGCGGCTGCTGCAAAGATTTGGCCTCCTCCTTCCTGACTGCCGGCAACAATCAGCAAAACAGCTCCGTAACCGCCGGCATCAACATCGGCAACTAACATCACGACACCCCCAGGCCGTCTGAAAACCAAAAAATGTTTTCAGACGGCCTTCTCATGCTTTTCAGACGGCCACTGTTGCAAAAACGGGCGCGGTTATATAATGCGCCCGTCCGAACAGCACCCTCCCGCACATGATCTATCCCTGGCATCAATCCGACTGGCAACAGCTTGCCGCCCACTGGCGGCAACTGCCCCACGCCCTGCTCTTTTCCGGCAGGGAAAATACCGGCAAAACCGCCTTCACCCGCCACTTGGCCGCCACACTTCTGTGCGAACAAGCAACGGCAGACCGCCAACCCTGCGGGCAATGCCCATCCTGCCACCTGTTCGCCCAAAACAGCCACCCCGACTTCTACGAACTCACCCCCGAAATACCCGAAGGCGAAACCGTCGGCCGCAAACTGCTGCAAATCAAAATCGATGCCGTACGCGGCCTGATCGAACACATCCAACTGACCTCCGTGCGCGGCGGCAAACGCGTCGTCCTCATCCATCCGGCCGAAAGCATGAACACCCAGGCAGCCAACGGCCTGCTTAAAATACTGGAAGAACCACCCGCCGATATCGCCTTCCTGCTGGTTTCCCACGACCGCGACCGCCTGCTGCCCACCATCAAAAGCCGCTGCCACCAAATGGTGCTTTCCGCCCCCGACCGGCAAACCGCACTGGAATACGTCCGCCAACAACACCCGGCCCACGCCGAAGAACTGCTGGCCTTCCACAGCGGCGCGCCTCTCTTTGACGAAGACCCCGGCCAAACCGCCCTGCGCGGGGAACTGCTGCAACTTTTAGCCGCCCCCCGCCTGCTGGCCGTACTCGACTACGCCGCCGCCTTCGACAAACAAAAACAGCCGCTGGCCGTTTTTCTCGACTGGCTGCAAAAATGGCTGCTCGACATCGGATTGGCACAACAAAACATGCCGCCGCTCTACTATCCCGCCAGCCGCGAACAATCGGCCGCAGTCGCCGAACGCACCACACCGGCCGCCCTATTCCGGCTAAACGGCCGTCTGAACGAACTCATCCCTTACGGCCGCCATACATTAAGTGTTAAAATGCAGCTCGAATACCTGCTCACCGAATACCTGCACTTCTGGCAGAACAAATAGGAAACCGACATATGTCTTCAGCCATTGATTACGATTTCAACAAACCCGCTGACATCCCGATTCCGGCAAAAATGATGAACCTCCACATCCCAGACCGGCAATCTCTTTACAACAGCTACATGCCCTTTCTCGAACATGGCGGCCTCTTCATTGCAACCGAGGATAAATTCTCTCTCGGCGATGAAGTCCTGTTAGCACTTTCCTTGGGCAACAGCCAAGAAAAAAAATTCCTGCGCACCAACGTCGCCTGGATTAACTTCGCAATATCCACCGCCGTGCGACCCAAAGGCATAGGCGTGGCTTTCGGCAAAGACGAAATTTGCATTAACATCAAAAACATGATTGAAAAACAACTGGGCACCGCACTCAGAAGCGAGCGCGCCACATTCACACTTTAACCGACCGGCATGAGGCCGTCTGAAAACTGTTTTTCAGACGGCCTCACCCCTTACAAAAACCACACACATGCAACTGATAGACTCACACTGCCACCTCAACTTCGACGGCCTGGCCGACCGCCTGCCCGAAGTATTCGCCAACATGGCCGCCAACCAAGTTTCGCACGCCCTCGCCGTCAGCGTCAGCAGGCAAAGCTTCGACCAGGTTTTGGCCATCGCCGAACAACACGCGCACATCTACGCCAGCGTCGGCATCCACCCCGACGACCCTGAAGCGGAAGAATTCGGCACGGACGAACTCACGGCACACGCCCGCCACCCCAAAGTCATCGCCATCGGCGAAACCGGCCTCGACTACCACTGGTGCAAAGGCGATTTGGCCTGGCAGCACCGCCGCTTCGCCAACCACATCCTCGCCGCCAACGAAAGCGGCCTGCCGCTCATCGTCCACACCCGCGACGCGGCCGACGACACCATGCGGATGCTGCGCGAACACCGCGCGCACGGCGGCGTCATCCACTGTTTCACCGAAGACATGCGCGTGGCCAAACTGGCCTTGGATTTGGGCTTCTACATCTCCTTCTCCGGTATCGTTACCTTCAAAAACGCCAAAAGCATTCAGGAAGCCGCACAATACGTCCCGCTCGACAGAATGCTGGTGGAAACCGACGCCCCCTTCCTCGCCCCCGTTCCCAAACGCGGCAAACCGAACGAACCGGCCTACGTCCGCCATACCGCAGAATTTGTCGCCCGACTGCGCGGCGACAGCTTGGAAAACATCGCCGCCGCCACCACCGACAATTTTTTCAAACTATTCGACAAAATCCCCCGCCCGCAATAACCGCGACAAACGAACAGGCAACTCTGAGGCCGTCTGAAACTTTCAGACGGCCTTTCTTGATTCAAGCGAAGCGGTAAGGGAAAAACGACGGCCGGCAATCCGTTTCAAGCCAAAATACCGCACCCATGCCATCCGACTACCCTGCCAATCCCCCCGCCGCCATCGTCCCGCATTGCCACCAAACCTACTTCGGCCGACCGCCCGCACCGGTTTTGGCATCCCAATAATCGGCCTGCCGTTTATTCTCGGGCGTTTGTTCCGCAGATAGTCTGTAATATCGCCACAGCCGTTCGGCGGCGGCCGTGTCGCCGTTTTCCGCTTTCTCCCGCAGCAGGTCAATTTGCTGCGGCCGGAGATGGTAGATACTGCCGGTGGACACGGGGGCATCGGGATCGTAGCGTTCTTCGTCCAATACTTGTTGCAGGCGGGGCGGGAGGACGACGCCCCGCCGTTTCAGTTCATATGCCCACGCGGCGGCATCGTGATAACGGTAGGCGGCCAGGTGTCCTTCGGCATAGGCCGACAATTCTTCATTGGTCGGCACGGCATCGGAAGCCGTTGGCGGATGTTCTTGGGAAGCGGGTCGGTTATCGGGCATGGCGGGATTTTCCCGGCAGGAGGTAAGGAGCAATAAGGCGGTAAAGATGGCAGGCAGGCGTTTCATGGTTTTTCGCTCCGATAAAAGGTTTGAAAAGACGACGGGCGGAAAGGAAGCCGATAAACAGAGGCCGTCTGAAAAACAGTTTTCAGACGGCCTTTTCTTTACATCACATCCAACACGTCAATGCCCAGCAAATCCAAGCCTTGTTTCAGCGTGTCGCCGGTGAGCTTCGCCAGTTGCAGGCGGCTGTTTCGGGTTGCACCTTCGGCTTTGAGTATCGGGCAGGCTTCATAGAAGCGGCTGAACAGGGTGGCGGTTTGGTAGAGGTAGGCGGCGAGGTAGTGCGGATACGCCGTGTCCGCCACGCTTTGCAGCACGTCTTCGAATTTCAGCAGCTCGGCGGCAAGCTGTTTTTCCAGCGGTTCGGTCAAAACGGTGGGCGCAGTTGCGTCCCATTCGCCGGCTTTGCGGAACACGCTTTGCACGCGGGTGTAGGCGTATTGCAGGTAGGGGGCGGTGTTGCCTTCAAACGAGAGCATGGCGTCCCAGTCGAACACATAATCGCTGGTGCGGTTTTTGCTCAAATCGGCGTATTTGACCGCGCCGATGCCGACGGTTTTGCCGATTTTCGCCGCCTCATCCGCGCCCAATTCGGGATTTTTCTCTTTCACCAAAGCCGTGGCGCGTTCGACGGCTTCGGTCAGCAGGTCAACCAATTTTACGGTATCGCCGCTGCGCGTTTTGAACGGTTTGCCGTCTTTGCCCATCATGGTGCCGAAGCCGATAAACTCTGCTTTTGCATCTTCCGGCAGATAGCCTGCTTTGCGGGAAGTGGTGAAAAGTTGTTCGAAGTGCAGGGCTTGGCGGTGGTCGACGACGTACAGCAGGCGGTCAGCTTTCAGACGACCTATGCGGTAGCGCAGGCACGCCAAATCGGTGGAGGCGTAGAGGAAGCCGCCGCCTTGTTTTTGCACAATAAATGCGGCAGGTTCGCCTTCTTTGTTTTTGAACTCGTCCAAGAACACGACTTTCGCGCCGTCGTCTTCGACCGCCAGACCTTTTTGAACCAAATCATCGACCACGGGCTGTAAATCGTCGTTGTACTTCGATTCGCCCGCCACATCTTCAGGGCGCAGCTTCAAGCCCAGCGTGTCATAAACGGCTTGGGCGTGCGAGAGCGAAATATCGACAAACTGTTTCCACAACGCCAACACGGTTTCATCGCCGCCTTGCAGCTTCACAACGTATTCGCGCGCGGTGTCAGCAAATGCGGCATCTTCGTCAAAGCGTACTTTGGCGGCGCGGTAAAACTGCTCCAAATCCGCCAACTCAAACGCGGCATTGTCTTTTTGCTGCTCGACCAAATAAGCGACCAACATGCCGAACTGCGTACCCCAGTCGCCGACGTGGTTTTGGCGAATGACGGTGTTGCCCATAAATTCCAATACGCGCGAAATACTGTCGCCGATGATGCTGGAACGCAGATGGCCGACGTGCATTTCCTTCGCCAAATTGGGCGAGGAATAGTCAATGACGACGGTTTGCGGCTGTTCGGTTTTGCGGATGCCCAAATGGCCGCTGTGCAGCGCGTGGGAAAGGTTTTGCGCCAAAAAGTCGGCGCGCAGGCGCAGGTTGATGAAACCCGGGCCGGCGACTTCCGCGCTTTCAATCACATGATTGCCCGACAATTTGTCGGCCACCTGTTGCGCCAGTTCGCGCGGATTGCGGTTGTGCCGTTTGGCGGCGGCCATCACGCCGTTGATTTGATAGTCGCCGTGTTCGGCGTTTTTGGTCGGCTGCAAAACAATCGGACTGGAAGCCAGCCCGCAGGCGGCAAAGGCGGCTTCTACTTCGACGGCAACGGCTTGGGAGAGTTTCATAATGTTCGGCTTTCTTGTTTTGAGGCCGTCTGAAAAACGGTTTTCAGACGGCATCTTTATCGTGTAGGTATATAAAGAAGGGAAACCCGCATTCTACCGCAGAGGCCTCATACGATAAACCGTTTCCCGCCGCTTTAGGCCGTCTGAAAAAGCGTTATACTGTCGGCCATCGATATGACATCATCAGGAGAGGAAATGGATACTTTGGACGTTTTGGCGGTATTGCGGCAGTTGCAGGACAACATTTGCGCCGCATTGGAAGCGGAGGAAGGCGGCGCGGCATTCGTTGCCGACCATTGGCAGAGCCATTTGGGAAGCGGCGAAAGCCGCGTGTTGAAACAGGGCGCGGTGTTCGAACAGGCGGGCGTGAATTTTTCGCATGTGAAAGGTGCGGCCATGCCCGCCGCCGCCACGGCGCACCGCCCCGAGCTGGCCGGAGCGGCATTTGAAGCGATGGGCGTGTCGCTGGTCATCCATCCGCGCAACCCTTATGTGCCGACCAGCCACGCCAATGTGCGCTGTTTCATTGCCTATCCCAAAGATGCCGAACCGGTGTGGTGGTTCGGCGGCGGCTTCGACCTGACGCCGTTTTACCCTTTCGACGAAGACATCGTGCACTGGCATCAAACGGCAAAAACCCTGTGCGACCGTTTTTCAGACGGCCTCTACGATGAATACAAAGACTGGTGCGACCGCTATTTCTATCTCAAACACCGCGAAGAAACGCGCGGGGTCGGCGGCTTGTTTTTCGATGATTTGAACCGCTGGGATTTCGCCACCTGCCTGAACTTTATCCGCGAAACGGGCGAAGCCTACATCGAAGCCTACCGCCCCATCGTCGCCCGCCGCAAAAACACGCCCTACGGCGAACGCGAACGGCAGTTCCAGCTTTACCGCCGCGGCCGTTATGTCGAATTCAACCTGGTATTCGACCGCGGCACGCACTTCGGCCTGCAAAGCGGCGGCCGCACGGAAAGCATCCTGATGTCAATGCCGCCGCTGGTGCGTTTCGAATACGGCTACCGTCCCGAAGAAGGCAGCGACGAGGCGAGGCTGCAGGATTATCTGAAACCGCGCGACTGGCTGGGCAAATCAGAGAAAGCCTGAACCGTTTAACAGAAAAAGCAATGCGCTTGATATGCCGTCATCTCGGAGAACGGCATCCTTCCGGCAAAGGTTCCGCATCGGCGCAGCAAAGCGAAATCATCCGTTGCCCGGTTTCATGGCCGTCCCACGTTTTTTTTCAGACGGCCTCTACGGCGGACAAAGAAAAGGCAGGCCTTTTGACAGGTCTGCCTTTTCTTTGCGCCAAACCGGCTATGGTGCCGCACCCTCGTCGTCAAACTCAGGCTCAGCTTCGGATTCGAACACCTTGCCGTTCAGCTTCAACTGCCCTTGGGCAATTTCCACCCGCGTGGCGACATTGTCGTCTTTCAAGGTCAGATAACCGTTGTCGGCCATCATATTGACCGTACTCTTCACCATCAGGCGCAGGGTTTCGTTGATGTCTTCCATACTCGCCGTACCGGCCGCCTCGTCTTCGGGATTGACGGTAAACAGGCTGCGCGCCTGGCTGACGGCCATGTCTTCAAGCAAAGGCTCGGGCAGGTCGAATTTGAAATCGGCCCGGGTTTTTTTCAACATCAGGGAAACATCGTCCAAATCGGCTTTGCTCAGGCCGTTGAAAGAAAGTTGGCCGTCGGCATGGATTTTCCCCTTCGGCAGGGTGAAATCGAATGCGCGGACTTTGATAATCGGATTTCCGGTAAATAAACCTGAAGCCTCATTGCGCACGGTATGGAGCAAGGCCTTTTGAATTTCGTCCTCGCTCATGTTTTTCGAAGCGACTTCCGCCATTGTCCGCTTGATCGCCAACAGGGATTTTGCTTCCAGATGTTCGGCCGCGACATCGATGTCCAGCGGGCCGTAGTTTTCATCGCCGTAGGCCAGGCGGTCGAAACGGAAGCGGCCTTCGGTATTCGCCCAGCCGTCCTCTTCGTTCATGCGCGTGTCGAATTGCAGCTTGCTGACGGTGATTTTAGACGGCGGCACGGTGCCGGTGGGATTGATGAACGCCCCGATTTGCAAATCGGTTACCAAATTCACCAATTCGTTCAATTTGATGTTGTAATCGATGCCTTCCTGCCATTGGAGCGACAGTTTGTCCAATTTGAAACTGCTGCTGCCGACGGCCAGCTTGCTCGGGCTGTCGTAGGTATCGCTGCCGATTTGCAGGTTTTCCATCCGGATGTCGCCCTTGTCGGCAAGTTTGATGTGCAGCAGCGGGGCTTGGTAATTGCTTTTAAAGCCGGCCCATCCGGAGGTGTAGGAAGTTTCCCCGCTCAAGCCTTTCCAATTCAGGGCGATGCCCGACAATTCCTCATAATCAAACGCGGGCACGGACAGGTTCAGACGGCCTCCGCCGCCCAAACCGATGGTATTGGTCAGCGTTACCGGTGCTTGTTCGCCGAAAAAGCGTTTCAACACTTTTCCCGCTTCGGGGCTGTAGCGGAATTCGCTTTCAACCCGTGCGGCGGCAGGCTGCAAGCCGTCGGCAAACGGGCCGTGTTTGACATGGTTGATGACGGTAACCGGCTCGGACAGCACGGTTTTCAGATTATCGGGCAGATAATTGCCCGCATTGTTCAGCAATGACGGCTTCAGCCTGACTTCCAAAGTTTCCGTCGATTCGAACCAGCCGCGCTCGTAACGGCGCGATTCGACGGTGAGGAAACCGTTTTCCTGCAGCAGGCGGTATTGGTCTGCCAACACCTGCTCGGCCTGCCCGCCGAAATAATAAGGCGCACCTCCGAAAAACAAGGCGCCCGACGCCACCACGCCCGCAGATGCGGCAATCAGCTTTTTCTTCATCGTATTTCGCAACGCTTGGAATTCAAAGCGGCAAGCATAGCATCATTTACCCGCTTTGTCTTTTCAGACGGCCTTTTCCCGCATGAAAAAAGGCGTTTCCCGCCACATGTTATCCGTTATAATGACTGCCTTCACGAAAGGAGCGACAACATGTACGACTACCAATCCAACGCCACCAAATTCCTCAACGAATACATCGAAAAACATCCCGAAGAAGCTGAACGCCGTCTGAAAAACCGCGAGCTGCTTTGGGATGTCGAACTCAAAGCCGAAGAACAGGCCGCCTTTGCCGCCGCCAGCGTGGCCAAAAAGCCCTACACCTACTACTCCTACGACGACTAAACCGCCCAGATGAGCACCCGCGCCACCGTCTTCACACCCGAACTTTTAGACTACCTGTGCCGCATCGGCGAAGCCGAACCGCCCGTCTTGCAGCGTCTGCGGGAGCGTACCGCCGGACACCGCATGGGCAAAATGGCCGTCGCGCCCGAACAGGCCGCCGTACTCTCTTGGCTCGTCCGCCTGACAGGGGCGGAAAAATATCTCGAAATCGGCGTATTTACCGGCTACAGCAGCACCGCCGTGGCCCTTGCGCTGCCTGACCACGGCCGCATCACCGCCTGCGACATCAACGCCAGCTTTACCGAACACGCGCAACAGGCGTGGCGCGAAGCGGGCGTGGCGCACAAAATCAGCCTCCACCTCCAGCCCGCCCTGTTCACCCTCGACGAATTGCTGGAAAACGGCGAAGCGGGGAGCTACGACATCGCCTTTATCGATGCCGACAAACCGCCCACCCCGCAATACTACGAACGCTGTCTGCAACTGGTGCGCAAAGGCGGCATCATCGCCATAGACAACCTCCTGCTCGGCGGCCGCATCCTGTCCGAAAACGATGCCGACGCCCCGCCGTCATTGGCTGTTTTGCAGGCATTCAACGCCTCCCTGACCGGCGACCCGCGCGTGAACGCCATCACCCTTCCCGTCGGCGACGGGCTGACACTCCTCATCAAACAATAAGGCCGTCTGAAAAACGCCGCCGCATTTTTTCCGCTGCATGACCATGAAACACCTCGCCTCCGCCACTTCCGTCCTGCTACTGGCCGCCTGCACCGCCGTTCCCCCGGCCGCCCCCAAGCTGCCGCCGGAACAGCCGCAGCCGCCTTCCGCCGCAGAAAACGTCCCCTACCCCGTCCCCGACCTGCAAAGCCAGATCGACAACATGGGCATGGAAATCGCCAAGCTCCAGAATCAAATCGACACCCTGCAAACCCGTATCCGGCAGCTCGAACGCAACCGTCCGGCGCGTACTGCCGTAACCGTCCACGACAATACCCGGCACAGCAGTGAAAAACCGTCCGCAGCCCCTGCCGACAGCCCGCTTGAATCCGCGCGCAAACAATACCGCAGCGGCAACTTCGCCGCCGCCACCAAGCTGCTGCAGGCCAGCGAAAGCGGCGGCAGCGGCAACGAACACGACCGCCAAAGCATGTACCTGCTCATGCAGAGCCACCAACGCCTCGGCAACTGCGAATCCGTCATCAACATCGGCAACCGCTACATCTCGCGTTTCCGCAACAGTTCCGAAGCCGCCGACGCCATGTTCTCCATCGGCCAATGCCAGTGGAACATGCAGCAGCGCGACGTTGCCAGAGACACTTGGCGCAAGCTGATGCTCATTTACCCCGACAGTGCGGCGGCAAAAAAAGCCGCGAAACACGCGGACAAATATTGATGTCCTCCTGAAAACGGCAGGCCGTCTGAAAAAATAAAACGGCGCGGATTTCCGCGCCGTTTCCCGTATCGACCATTGCAAAAATCAGCCGCCGCACACGCCGCAGCAGCCGCTTTCGGTGGTTTCGCCTTTGTTGTCGTCGATCACCGGCAGCTCGATTTCTTCTTTCGGCTGCTGGTTTTGTTCGTTGTCATAAGTATCTACTTTGATTTTGTTTTCTTCCTGGCTCATGATTCTGCCTTTCTTTAAGGGGTTATAAAAGGGCGTATTGTAAAGCAAAGCGGTCTTTTTACCCACTATCGGCATCCCGTTTCGGATAGCCTGCCTCAAACGCGCCGCCCGCATTGTTTTCAGACGACCTCATCCGCCTTGTGCTTTGCCGCCGCACACGGCACAATTCCCGCTTTCCCTTTTCCGCCGTACCCGCCATGCCAGCCGATATTCCCGCCCTCGCCCGCCGCCTGCAACAGCAGAAACAGCAGGCCGCCGAACGCTATCTCGCCAACCGCCGCCCCAACCTCTTTTTCCGGCAATACTGCCGGACAATCGACCGTGCGCTGGCCGAATTATGGCCGTCGTTTTTCGATGACGGCCGCTTCTGCCTTCTGGCCGTCGGCGGCTACGGGCGCGGCGAAGTGTATCCCCATTCCGATACCGATTTGACACTGGTATCCGCCGCCCCGCTCGACGCCGGGGAAGAAGGACGGATGGCCGGGCTGGTGCAAACGCTGTGGGACCTCGGTCTTGCGCCGTCCCTGAAAGCAGGCACGGCGGCGGAACTGTGCGAAAGCGCGCGCCAAGACCTGACGGCCGACACAGCCTTTCTCGAAGCCCGTTTTTTATGCGGCAACGCCGCTTTGGCCGGACAATTCATCCAAACTTTAAACGCCCAACGCCACCCCGCCGCCTTTATCGAAGGCAAACTGCTCGAAATGCAGCAGCGGCACGACAAACAGCAAGGCTCCGGCGCGCTGCTCGAACCGAATGTCAAAACCTGTCCCGGCGGCCTGCGCGACATCCACACCATGCTTTGGCTGGCCAAGGCGCAAGGCATCGATGCCGGTTTTGACGCACTCATCCGCCAACGCATCCTCACCCGCGCCGAAGCCGGGATCCTCGCCAACAGCCACCGCGAACTGGCCGCCATCCGCATCGACCTGCACCTGGCCGCCGGCCGCGAAGAAGACCGTCTGATATTCGACCTGCAAACCCGTTTGGCGGAAAACATCCTGCCCGACGGCGAAGGAGGCCGTCTGAAAAGCGAAAAACTGATGCACCGCTTCTACCGCGCGGCCAAAGCGGTCAAACAGCTCAACGGCATCATCCTGCCGATGCTGAGCGGGCGCGTGTACACGCCGCTGCCGCGCGTGGAACGGGCCATCGACCGCCACTATTACCAAATCGGCAACCAAATCGCCGTCCGCGACAAAAACCTGTTCAAGCAACAGCCCGAACACATTTTCATCATCATCGAACTGCTGCAGCGGCACAGCGACCTGACCGCCATCGCGCCGAAAACCCTGCGCGCCTGGTGGGCGGCGGCGCGGAAAATCAACCGTGCCTTCTACGAAAACGAAGCCAACCGCCGCCGCTTTATCGGTTTTTTCCGACACGGGCGCGGCCTGACCCGCACCATGCGCTTCCTCAACCTCTACGGCGTACTCGGCCGCTATCTGCCCGAATGGAACAAAATCGTCGGCCTGCTGCAACACGACCTGTTCCACATCTACCCCGTGGACGACCACATCCTCACCGTCCTGCGGAACATGCGCCGCCTGGCAATGGAACAGCACGTGCACGAACTGCCCTTCGCCTCCGCCGTCATGAACGCCTTCGACAAAAAATACCTGCTCTACCTTGCCGCCCTCTTCCACGACATCGCCAAAGGGCGCGGCGGCGACCATGCCGTACAAGGCGTGGCCGACGCACGACGCTTCGCCGCCGACCACTTCCTGCCTGAAGAAGACGGCAAAATGCTCTGCTGGCTGGTGGAAAACCACCTGCTGATGTCGATGACCGCGCAGAAAGAAGACATCCAAGACCCCGACGTCGTCGCCCGCTTCTGCCGCCGCGTCGGCAACGCGGAACGCCTGTCCGCCCTCTACCTCCTCACCGTCGCCGACATACGCGGCACCAACCCGAAAATCTGGAATTCATGGAAAGCCGGCCTGCTGGAAAACCTCTTTCAGACGGCCTCCCGCCGTTTCAACGGCAACCCCGACAGCCGCGCCGCCGTTACCGGCCGCCGACAGGCCGCCGCCATTGCCGCCCTTACCGCCGCCGGCATCGGCGAAAAAGAACAGCACAAACTGTGGCAGGCACTCGGCGCGGCCTATTTCGTCCACCATCAGGAAAGCGAAATCCTCTGGCACACCACCCATCTGGTTCACCATCCCGAACAGGCCTGCGCCCGCATCCGCCCGCATCCGGCCAACGGCAACATGCTGCAAGTCATGGTTTACCTGCCCAACGCCGACCGCCTGTTTACCAACCTCTGCCGCATTTTCAGCCGCCACAACCTCGACATCGCCGCCTCCCGCGCCTTCATCACTGCCCACGACTACGTCCTCGACACCTTCGCCGTCCGGCCGCCCGAA
The DNA here is from genome assembly GCF_051962715.1 of Neisseria sp. P0008.S010. Classification (NCBI taxonomy): domain Bacteria; kingdom Pseudomonadati; phylum Pseudomonadota; class Betaproteobacteria; order Neisseriales; family Neisseriaceae; genus Neisseria; species Neisseria sp. P0008.S010. The sequence continues at coordinate 135,381 of NZ_JBQCVA010000001.1, read as the reverse complement.
GGCAGCACCGACGACGACCGGCAGCGGATAGAAAACGCCCTGTCGGCGGAACTGCAAGACTTCCTGCACGGCAAAATCCGCAACGGCTCGTTTTCAGACGGCATCCGCAGCCGCCGCGCCCGCCACCAGCCGATTGTGCCGGTTGTCGAAATCCGTGCCGAAGAAGAACAGCCCGGCTGGTTTACCCTGAGCCTGATTGCGGTCAACCGTCCCTACCTGCTCGCCAATACCGCCGAAGTGTTCAACCGCCACGGCATCAGCCTGCGCTATGCCCAAATCAGCACCACGGACGACCGCGTGGAAGACAGCTTCTTACTTTACAGCCCCGGCCTGGCCGACCCCAACCGCCAAGTCGCCCTGAAAAAAGACCTGTCCGCCGTATTGACCGTCTGAAAATACCGTACGGCACCGATACAAATACAAAACAATGCGGCAAACTGACGTTTCCAACCCACCCTTACCCGATACAAAACATGTTCCGAAAAAACCACCGCCAACACAAAAAACTGCATAACCAAGCCTACCTGGCCTTCGATGCGGGCGACCTGCAAACCGCCGCCGACAAATTCGCCGAACTGGCCAAAGCGCATCCCGACAATGCCCAATACCGCTACATGCTCGGACTTGCCGCCAAATACCGCATGGACTGGGCATTGTCGCTGCAAGCCAACCTCGCCGCCATCGCCTGCGCACCCGAGTTTGACGAAGCCGCCCATTGGAATGCCGCCATCGCCGCCACCGCCCTGCACGACTGGCAGACGGCGCGGCAACTGTGGGCGGCCTGCGGCATCCCCCTGCCCGAAGGCGAAGGCGAAATCGAAACCGATTTCGGCACCGCCGTATTACGGCTGAATCCTTGGGCAGGCGGCGAGTGCGTCTATGCCCGCCGAATCGACCCCTGCCGCTCCCGCATCATCAACGTCCCCCTGCCCGAAAGCGGCTACCGCATGGGCGACATCGTACTGCACGACGGCGCATCCACCGGCAGGCGCGCCGACGGCCAAGGCGGCGAAGTCTTGGTATTCAACGCATTGGAACGTTGGCGGCAGTCGCCCCGCCAAACCTACGCCGCTTTCGTACAATGCCCGTCTGAAGCCGATTCGCACGCACTGTCCGAACAATCGCTGCACACCGACACCTACGCCGAAGATTGGACAAGCAGCATCAGCTTCATCTGCCTGCGCTGCAGCTATGGCACGCCGCACAATCACGAACACCACGCATCTGCCGAACCGGGCGCATGGCAGGCCGAACGCAGCTTCGGCATCGCCGCCCGAAGTTTGGCCGACGCACAAGCACTGCTGAACGACTGGGCGGCACAGGCAGACGGCCGGGCGGTTTGGGAAATCGTCCCGCAGGATTACCCCCTGCCTCGGCATCCCGAAAGCGGCATCTGGTGGAAAAACTACGATGAAGACGACGAATAGGCACGCGAAACGCCACGGCATACCGCCGTCCGCTTAAACCCGAGACCCCAAAGTTTTCAGACGGCCTCCATAGACCGAGGCCGTCTGAAAAGACATTTAGCCGCCGAATCAAACCATGCGGGCAAACAGTCCGCACGTCTGCCGGACAAACGCATAAACGGCAGGCCTAAAAATTTGCCAAAGGGAACTTCCGCCCTGTCCGCATAAAGGCCGACCTGCCGCAGTATCCAGCCGCATCGCGCTGTCCGCTTGCCCAAACTGCTCCAATCCCGCCGAACCCGCTTTCAGACGGCCTTGGGGCATATTGAGGCCGTCTGAAAAATCATCCCGTCCCCCAAAAGATAAAATGATGGGCAACATTTCCAATTTTGCACGTCAAGATACCGTGAGCGTGGTTGAATTTGCCGACTACCTGCGCGAGTGCCTGCCGCCCGTACAATGGCCCGAAGCGGAAGCAGAACGAGATACATGGCGGCAGCGGCTGCCTTACAGTCTGGTGGTAAAGCTGTTCTACCCGCAGCTCGATTTTGCCGAACGCTGGTGCCGGCACACTTTCGGCGAGTGTTTCGGCGAATGCCTCCAGCGGCAATCTGAATATCCCTCTTGCTTCGAACCGCTGCCGCATTGCCACAACGGACGTTGGCGCGCCCGCCAGCCGGCGAAGACCGGTTACGATTTCGGCTATTGCGAATGGCTGTTTGCCGAGGAAGAGGCCTGCCGCCGCTTTGCAGCCTTCATACCGGAAATCGGATTCGGCGAAAATTACGGCTGAAGAGGCCGTCTGAAACATCGCTTTCACCCGATACGCAATCACCGCACAGCCGCGGTTTTCAGACGGCCAAACAGCTGGAAACACGCCAATCTATGGTAAAATCCGTCGTTTTTCCCGTATCTTCCGTCATCCATTTTTAAGAAAGCCTGCCGTTTTGGACTCGCTCAATACTTTCTTCCTCATCATCGCCCTGCTGTTATTCATCAGCGTCATCGCATCGCGTATTTCTTCTCGTTTCGGCATGCCCCTGCTGCTGGTTTTCCTTATCGTCGGCATGTTGGCGGGCGATGAAGGGTTGGGCGGCATCAAATTCGACAACTTCGCCTTTGCCAACATGGTCGGCCAACTCGCTTTGGCCATCATTCTGCTCGACGGCGGCCTGCGTACCAAATTCAACAGTTTCCGCATCGCCCTCAAACCCGCCGCCATTTTAGCCAGCTGGGGCGTAATTGCCACCGTCGCCCTGCTCGGCGTCTTTACCACCTTTTTTCTCGGCATCGACTGGAAATTGGGCGTATTGATGGCCGCCATTGTCGGCTCTACCGATGCGGCAGCGGTTTTCTCGCTGTTGCGCAGCAGCGGCGTGCGCCTCAATTCGCGTATTTCCGCTACTTTGGAGTTGGAAAGCGGCTGCAACGATCCGATGGCCATCCTGCTGGTCAGTGCCTTTATCGGCCTCATCATGAACCCTGCCGAAACCGATTCCGCCTCCATGCTGACACTGCTGGCCACCCAGCTCGGACTGGGGCTGTTTTCCGGTTATGCGGCAGGTAAATTACTGGCGAAAATATTGGAACGCATCAGCCTGGCCGAAGGGCTGTATGCCATTTTAATCGCCTCGGGCGGCCTGTTGGTGTTCGCCGTTACCAACCTGCTCGGCGGCAGCGGCTTTCTGGCGGTTTACTTGGCAGGCGTGTTCATCGGCAACTCGCGCAACAGCTCCACCGAACACGTTTTGAATGTGATGGACGGCCTGGCCTGGCTGGCCCAGGCATCGATGTTCCTCGTCCTCGGCCTGCTGGTCAGCCCCGTCAGACTGATTGAAACCGGCCCCAAAGCCGTCGTCATCGCCGCCTTCCTCATCTTCGCCGCCCGCCCGCTGGCCGTCTGGACTTCGCTCAAATTTTTCAGCTATCGTGCGCGCGAAGTTGCCTACATCAGCTGGGTCGGACTGCGCGGTGCCGTACCGATTACCCTTGCCATCACGCCCGTGATGATGGATGTGCCCGGCTCCCTGATGCTGTTCGATGTCGCCTTCGCCGTCGTCATCCTCTCACTGCTGATTCAGGGTGCGACCATCCCGTTTTTCGCCCGCCTGTTGAAAGTCGATTTACCGCCCAAGCCGGAACCGCTGTCGCAACGAGAAATCTGGTTGGCCGACAAACTGGCCGTATCCCTGCAATCGTTCAAAGTCGAGGCAAATTCCGACGCGGAAGACAGCCACCCGTCCGCCATGACGCGCGACAGGTTTTCAGACGGCCGCATCTTCGCCCTGCTCCGCAACGGCGAAAACATAGCCGTTCTGCCCAGCACGCAGATGAAGGCAGGCGACATCGTATGGTTCATCCTCGACGAACAGCTGGGCGATGACTTTGCCCAGCAATTTGCCGGTAACAACCATGGCGAACAAACCTTCTTCGGCGCATTCAACCTGAACCCCGAAGCCATTGTCGGCGACCTCGCCGAAGCCTACGGCCTGCCCGTGGACGAACACGAACGCAACCTCCGCCTGGACGAACTGTTCAGACGGCGTTTCGGCGATATGCCCGTCGCAGGCGACCGCATCGATTTGAACGGCTTTAAAATTACAGTGAAAGAATTAGACAATAAAGCTCAAATCCGCCAGCTGGGCTTGAAAATTCCGGATTGAGGCATTGCCATACTGTGAGTTAGCCAAAACCGGCAAGGTATCAATCAAACAGATGAAAAATATAAATTTGGAAAAAACATGAATTTGGGAAAATCATTTATTTAAACCATCATGTTCCCCAATCAGGCAGAAATTCAACGTGAATATTTAAACGGTCTATTTATCCACAACTATCAGCCATCAAAAGCCAAATTCCTCACGCAAAAGGACTGCCCAATCTTACGAAAATGACGGTTTGTGATGTTTATGATTTCCCAACTTAACATCCGGAATCAAGCTGGTTTACTGTAGTAAAAATCCAAACTCAATCCTGCAATTTGAAATTCTAAGACTGAAAATAAAAAAACCGCATCATAATTTGATGCGGTTTTTTCAATAAAAGTATTACTCGGCAGCGGCAACTACTGCTACGGTAACTTTTGCTACTGCATCGCTGTGCAATGCAATTTCCACTTCGTATTCACCGATGGCTTTAAACGGGCCTTCCGGTAAGCGAACATTGGCTTTCTCTGCTTTGATGCCGGTTGCTACAATGGCTGAAGCAATGTCGGCATTGGTAACGGAACCGAACAGACGGCCATCCACGCCGGCTTTTTGGGCCACAGTGATGACTTGTCCGTCCAATTTCTCTTTGCGGGCCAAAGCATCGGCAAGAATTTCAGCCTGACGGGCTTCCAATTCGGCACGGCGTGCTTCGAATTCGGCTTTATTGGCCTCTGTTGCACGTTTGGCTTTACCTTGCGGGATGAGGAAGTTGCGGGCATAGCCGTTTTTCACGGTTACGATATCGCCCAAGTTGCCTAAACCACCGATTTTTTCTAACAGAATAATTTGCATGATCTACGCTCCAAAATTATTTGTGTTGGTCGGTATAAGGCAGCAATGCCAAGAAACGGGCGCGTTTTACGGCAACAGCCAGCTGGCGTTGGTAGTGCGCTTTGGTTCCGGTGATGCGGGCGGGAATGATTTTGCCGTTTTCAGTAATGAAATCTTTCAGCAAATCAACTTGTTTGTAATCCACTTCTTGGATTTTTTCAGCCGTAAAACGGCAGAATTTTCTACGTTTGAATGTTTGACGAGCCATGTCGTTTAACCTTTATATTCTTGAATGTTCTGTATCCGCAGTATCGGCTTTGGATAACGCAGGCTGGCTGCGGCTAAAAAACCGCTGACCTGTACGGCCCAATCCTGCCGACCCTGCCAAACCAAAGCCTCCTTACCGACTATCCTGGCCGCCATTTCAAGCTTTGCCAGACATTTTTCACCGTTCTCATTTTGCCAAGACTCGTGTTTCAGCACTAAATCCAACACAGGCACGCCTGCGGGCGTATAACGGATGATGCCGCATTTTTCGATACGGGCGGTAAGGGTCAGGGAGTTGTCCAATTATGCTTCGGCAGTTTCTTGCTGTTGTTTCAACAGGTTTTTGGACTTCTCTTCTTTCATCATCGGAGAAGCGTCGGTAACTGCATGTTTGGTCTGAATAGTCAGATGACGCAGTACGGCATCGTTGAAACGGAAACCAGTCTCCAATTCTTCGATAACGGCCGGAGTGGCTTCAATGTTCATCAGAACATAATGTGCTTTATGAATTTTGTTGATGGGGTATGCCAACTGGCGGCGGCCCCAGTCTTCCAAACGGTGGATTTTACCGTTGTTTTCGGTTACCAGTGCTTTGTAGCGTTCAACCATAGCGGGTACTTGCTCGCTTTGATCAGGGTGAACGATAAACACGATCTCGTAATGACGCATGTTATCTCCTTACGGTTTAAAGACAGTCTGCCGCCATGCGATTGCGGCAGACAAGGTTGTAAAACGCGGCATTATAGCTGCCGGACATGGTTTGCGCAAGGGACTAACTGTCCATATTGCTGAACAAATCGCCTGCAAACAAATCCGGCTCACTCATTCTCGCGCAGCAATCGACCTTAATGTCCTCGTGAACCCGACAGCAACACGGCAGAATCTCACCGGGCGCGACAAAGGCGAGCGGGAAATCGTCGTAGGACACCCTGCCGTCCAATATTTTAACGCGACAGGAACCGCAATAGCCGCTGCGGCACTGGTATTCGACCTCGTGGCCGGTGCGCTCCAAGCCCTCCAATAAGGTTTCGCCCTCTTGAAGCTCGAAGGTTTTGTCGTGTGTACTGATGAGTGCCATTGTTATCTGTTTAAGCGGGAAAGGTCGTCTGCACGGTGCAACCGAAATCTTTCATTTCGTTTCTACACCTGTTCAGACGACCTCTGATGATGGAAATGCGGAAAAACCGCCGAGTTTGATTACAATTCGAAATCGCCCAAATCGTCCGCGCTGACTTCCGAATCAATTTGACCGATTAAATAAGAAGAAATTTCCACTTCCTGCGGCGCCACCTGTACATTGTCGGACGACAGCCACGCGTTAATCCATGGAATTGGGTTCTGGGTGGCTCCTTCGAATCCGGCAGGCAAGCCGACCGCCTGCATACGCAGGTTGGTGATGTATTCGACGTATTGCGCCAGAATTTCCTTGTTCAGACCGATCATCGAACCGTCTTTAAACAGATAGGCCGCCCATTCTTTTTCCTGCTCCGCCGCTTTTTTGAAGAGTTTGAAACATTCGTCCTGCAACTCGACGGCGATTTCCGCCATTTCAGGATCGTCGGCACCGGCGCGCATCAGGTTGAGCATATGCTGGGTGCTGGTCAGGTGCAGGGCTTCGTCGCGGGCAATCAGTTTGATGATTTTGGCGTTGCCTTCCATCAACTCGCGCTCGGCAAAAGCAAACGAGCAGGCAAATGAGACGTAGAAACGGATGGCTTCCAACACATTAACGCACATCAGGCAGAGATAGAGTTTTTTCTTCAACTCGCGCAAAGACACGGTAACGAGCTTGCCGCCGACATTGTGCGTCCCTTCGCCCAACAGGTTGTAATACTGGGTGTATTCGATTAAATCATCGTAATAGCAGGCAATGTCTTCGGCGCGGGCGATGATGTATTCGTTCTGCACAATGTCGTCGAACACGACCGACGGATCATTCACGATATTGCGGATAATATGGGTATAGCTGCGCGAGTGGATGGTTTCGCTGAAGCTCCACGTTTCAATCCAAGTCTCCAACTCGGGAATCGACACCAAAGGCAGCAAGGCAACGTTCGGACTGCGGCCTTGAATGGAATCGAGCAAGGTTTGGTATTTCAGATTGCTGATGAAAATGTGTTTTTCGTGTTCGGGCAGGTTCGCGTAGTCGATACGGTCGCGCGACACGTCGATTTCTTCCGGCCGCCAGAAGAAAGACAGTTGTTTTTCAATCAGTTTTTCAAATACTTCGTATTTCTGCTGGTCATAACGTGCAACATTAACAGGCTGACCAAAAAACATCGGCTCTTTAAGCGCGTCGTTTTTGGTTTTCAGGAAGGTACTGTAAGACATGGTCAAGTGTTCACAGGACATGGCGTTATTCTCTCTGTAAAACGGTTTTTCAGACGGCCTTCAACATCAAGGCCGTCTGAACGGATTAACGATTGCGGCTTCAGGCCAAACGGTCGGACGGTTTTTTCAACAGCCAAAACAGCACGGCCAACACAACGCCGGTCGCGGCAAATCCCAGCAGCGGCTGACGGCTGAAACCAAGCACCAGATAGCCGGCACCGGCCGCCCCGGCAACCGCCAATGCATACGGCAGCTGGGTGGTAACGTGATCCATATGGTTACACTGCGCACCGGTGGACGACAAGATGGTGGTATCCGAAATCGGCGAACAGTGGTCGCCGCACACCGCACCCGCCATCACGGCCGACATGCACGGCACAATTAACGCAGCATCGACTTTTACCGCCATTGCCGCAGCAATCGGCAGCATGATGCCAAACGTGCCCCAACTTGTGCCGGTGGCAAAAGCCATGATGCAGCCTAACGCAAACAGGATAAACGGCAGCAGGCCGGGATGGATGTTGCCGGCAACCAGCGTAGACAGGTAATCGCCAGTATGCATTTGGCCGACCACGATACTGATGAGCCACGCCAAAATCAGAATGGTGATGGCACCAAACATCGATTTCAGGCCGTGCCACACCGCCGTACCGTAATCACTTTTGCGTATCGTGCCGACGGTGCAAAGCAATACCGCCAACACACCCGAACTGCCGCCGACCACCAGCGACGTATTGACATCGGTTTTCTCAAACGCACCCAGCAGGCTGAAGGTTTCCAATTCGCGGCTGCCGGTGTAAATCATGGCGGAAACCGTGGCACAAATCAGTACCAAAACCGGCACAATCAGAGCATAAACACGGCCTGTCTGCCCGCTTGCAGACTGCGCATGGGTATGCGCATCCTCTTTTAAAGCATTTCGCTCGAAACGGGCCATCGAACCGATGTCATAAGAGAACCACGCCGTAACAAACACCATCAGCAACGCAAACAGGGCGTAATAATTCATCAGGCTCATCGCGGTGAAAATACCCATCGGCGTATATCCGTCGATATTGTACATCACCAGCAATCCCGACAAAGTGGCGATAATCGACGCCCCCCAACTTGAAACCGGCATCAGCACGCACATCGGGGCGGCGGTGGAATCGAGAATATAGGCCAGTTTTGCGCGGGAAACACGGAATTTGTCGGTAACGGGGCGTGCAATCGCGCCGACAGCCAAACTATGGAAGTAGTCGTCGATAAAGGTAACGAATACCAGGCAGGCGGTCAGCATTTTCGCACCGCGCCGCGATTTGATGCGCTGTTGCGCCCACTCGGCAAAAGCCTGATTGCTGCCGGAAAAAGTCAGCAACGACGTAAATACGCCGAGCAAGAGCAAAAACAGCAGGATTTTCGTTTTACCCCAGTCAAACGCGCCATCGGCATATACCAACGACACCGTAATGTCTTTCAGGTGCAACAGGCCGTCAAGCGGATTGCCGCCCGTCAGCATCAGTGCACCAACGATAATGCCTATGCCCAACGACAACAATACGCGGCGGGTAATCACAGCCAATGCCAACGCAAGAAACGGCGGCACGACCGACCAATAGGAGTGTGTGTAGTCCAGGAGTTGTATGATGATTCTCCCAAAAAGTTGGTTAATCGGGCGGCGGCGCAAACTCAGCCGCAGCAGTCGGTACGGAGCCGCAACGTTTAGGCGGCTGAAAGGCCGCCCATTGTATCGTTAATTGCCGTTTATGTGTAAAGAAGAGTTAAAGTGGAGAAATTTTCAGACGGCCTTTACGGGCAATAAGGCCGTCTGAAAACTGTCCACATTTATCAAATCTTACAAGCCCCGCCTGCGCAGCCGTCATCCTGAATATCGGTCTGCGTATCGTCCGCGCCGTCGCGGGTGTTGTGGTAGTACAGGGTTTTGACGCCGTATTTGTAGGCAGTCAGCAGATCTTTGAGCATTTGTTTCATGGAAACTTTGTTGCCTTCGAACTTACTCGGATCATAGGCAGTGTTGGCGGAAATCGCCTGGTCGACGAATTTTTGCATCACACCGACAAGTTTCAGGTAGCCTTCGTTGCCCGGAAGCTGCCATAGGGTTTCGTAGGCATCTTTCAGGGTTTCAAACTCCGGCACGACTTGTTTCAGGATACCGTCTTTCGATGCTTTAACCGTTACCAGTCCGCGCGGAGGCTCGATGCCGTTGGTGGCGTTGGCGATTTGCGAACTGGTTTCAGACGGCATGAGTGCGGTCAGGGTGGAGTTGCGCAGACCGTATTTGACGATGTCGGCGCGCAGGCTTTCCCAGTCGCACAACAGCGGTTCGCTGCACACGGCATCCAAGTCTTTTTTGTAAGTATCAATGGGCAGTTTGCCTTGCGAATAAACGGTTTGATTGAAGAGCGGGCATGCGCCGTATTCTTTGGCAAGGTTCACCGATGCTTTGAGCAGGTAATACTGCATGGCTTCAAAGGTGCGGTGAGTCAGGCCGAGCGCGGAATCGTCGCTGTAACGGACGCCGTTTTTCGCCAGATAGTAGGCGTAGTTGATGACGCCGATGCCGAGCGTGCGGCGGTTCATGGTCGCGGTGCGGGCGGCTTCGACCGGATAGTCTTGATAATCCAGCAAAGCATCGAGTGCGCGCACGGTCAAATCGGCAAGTCCTTCCAGCTCGTCCAAGCTGTTTAATGCGCCCAAGTTGAAGGCAGACAGGGTACACAGGGCGATTTCGCCGTTCGGGTCGTTGATGTTGTCCAGCGGTTTGGTCGGCAGGGCGATTTCCATGCACAGGTTGGACTGGTGCACGGGCGCGACGCGCGGGTCAAACGGGCTGTGCGTGTTGCAGTGGTCAACGTTTTGGATGTAGATGCGTCCCGTTCCGGCGCGTTCCTGCATCAGCGTGGAGAACAAATCGGTAGCCGACAAGGTGCGTTTGCGGATGTTCGGGTCTTGCTCGTATTTTGTGTAGAGACGTTCGAATTCATCTTGGTCGGCAAAGAACGCGTCGTACAGGCCGGGAACTTCGTTGGGCGAGAATAGCGTAATGTTGCCGCCTTTAATCAGGCGGGTGTACAGCAGGCGGTTAATTTGCACGCCGTAATCAAGCTGGCGGATGCGGTTGTCTTCCACGCCGCGGTTGTTTTTCAACACCAACAGGCTTTCGGCTTCGATGTGCCACAAGGGGTAGAACAAAGTTGCCGCGCCGCCGCGTACGCCGCCTTGCGAGCAGGATTTAACCGCCGCTTGGAACATTTTAAAAAACGGGATGCAGCCGGTATGTTGCGCTTCGCCGCCGCGAATTTCGCTGCCTAAACCGCGAATACGTCCGGCGTTGATGCCGATGCCCGCGCGTTGGGAAACGTATTTCACAATCGCGCTGGTGGTGGCGTTGATGGAATCCAGACTGTCGTCGCATTCAATCAATACGCAGCTTGAGAACTGGCGCGTAGGCGTGCGCACGCCGCTCATAATCGGAGTCGGTAACGATACTTTAAATGTGGAAACGGCGTCGTAAAAGCGTTTGACGTAATCCAAGCGCGTCTCTTGCGGGTATTTGCTGAAGAGACACATTGCCACCAAAATGTATAAGAACTGCGGTGTTTCATAAATCTGGCGGGTCACGCGGTTCTGCACCAGATATTTGCCTTCGAGCTGCTTCACGGCAGCGTAGGAAAAGGTCATGTCGCGGCTGTGGTCAATATAGGCGTTCAGCTCGTCAAACTCTTCTCGGCTGTAATCTTCGATGATGTGGCGGTCGTATTTGCCCGCATCGGTGAGTTTTTTAACGTGGTCGAACAGGTGCGGCGGTTCGAACTCGCCGTAAGCGATTTTGCGCAGGTGGAAAATCGCCAGACGCGCGGCGAGATATTGATAGTCGGGCGTATCCTGCGAAATCAGGTCGGCAGCCGCCTTGATGATGGTTTCGTGGATGTCGTCGGTGCGGATGCCGTTGTAAAACTGGATGTGCGATTTGAGCTCGACTTGCGATACGGAAACGTTTTTCAAGCCTTCCGCCGCCCAAGTAACGACGCGGTGGATTTTGTCTAAGTCGATATTTTCCAAACGTCCGTCGCGCTTGGTTACTTTAATGCTTACAGCGGCATTCATGCGTTACCCTTCCAACAATCAAAATACTAGATGTAGTATGGTTTATTCTCTCAAACTACAATATATCGTATTTTGCACACAGCTGACAGCTTGACAAAATACCGGCAGGCAGCTTAGAGAAGCCCCTCCGAACGGCGTAGATTTCCGCCTAATCGACGCTGCACATGAATGCATGCCTCCGCCCTAGCTGCCCAACCGAATACGTTAAAGTTTGTAATGACCATATGATGCAGGGGCATATATACAACAGCAGTGCCACAAAATGATGAAAAGTAATCCTTTCAGACGGCCTCAAGCTACAAAAAATCATTGAATTCAAACATATCATCCCGCCGCCCCTATTGCTTTCCCATTCCAACCCTATCCGGCCGGGCACTTTACACGACAGTGTAAAAAAACATTAAAATACCGTCCGAAAAGCGAAACGGACTACCAAATCCGTAATAATGGCGACACACGGGCAACCGCCCGCGTGTTTCGTTTAACCCATCAAACAAAGGAAACGATTATGAAAAAACTGCTTATTCTGACCGCCGCACTGGCTTTGGCTGCCTGCTCCAGCACTTGGAGCGGTGTAAAGCAAGACACCTCCCACAACGTCAGCCGCACGAAAGAGGCCGTAAAAGACGGAGGTAACGCCGTCGGCCGCGGCATCTCCCATGTCGGCGAAAAAATTGAAAACGCCACCGAATAATTAACCCGGAAGGCCGTCTGAAAACCGACACCGAAGTTTTCAGACGGCCTTTTCCAACCTCCAACCACAATACAAACCGCTATGAAATCCTTTACCCAGCTTACCGCCCTTGTCGCCCCACTCGACCGCGTGAACGTCGATACCGACGCCATCATCCCCAAACAATTTTTAAAATCCATCAAACGAAGCGGCTTCGGCCCCAACGCCTTTGACGAATGGCGTTACCTCGACCACGGCGAACCGGGTATGGACAACAGCAAACGGCCGCTGAACCCCGATTTCTCGCTGAACCAGCCGCGTTACCAAGGCGCGCAAATCCTGCTCACGCGCAAAAACTTCGGCTGCGGCTCCTCGCGCGAACACGCCCCTTGGGCATTGGATGATTACGGTTTCCGCGCCGTCATCGCCCCCAGCTTCGCCGACATCTTCTTCAACAACTGCTACAAAAACGGCCTCCTGCCCATCGTGCTAACCGAAGAACAAGTCGACCAGCTTTTCAAAGAAGTTGAAGCCACCGAAGGCTATCAGCTCTCCATCGACCTTGCCGAGCAAACCCTGATCACCCCGAGCGGCGAAACGTTCAAATTCGACATTACCGAACACCGCAAACACTGTCTGCTCAACGGTTTGGACGAAATCGGCCTGACCTTGCAGCATGCAGACGACATCAAAGCGTTTGAAGCGCAACGCCGCCAAAGCCAGCCTTGGCTGTTTAACGGTTAAAACAGCAGGCAGCCTGTATGTTCAATGAACAGGCTGCCTGTTTTGCCACCCACCCGACTGCGTATGAGAGGGACAAATCGAATGGCCAAGAAAAAAATCGACCCGCAAGACATTGCTGCCGCCACGCGGGAACATCCGTATTCATTAACTCAAAACGTCTGCACCTACAATATTGTGTATGACACTGCGCTGCAATCGCCCTTTCCGCCGGAAACCGACCCGCTGACATTCCGTCGTGTCGGCGGGCAACGTCAATTTGTCTATGCTGACAAAAACCATGCCTACCATTTCGTCCGCCGTCCGCCCGAAGGCATGGACGATATGGAGTTTTGCTGCCGACCTTTAGAATTTCAGCAGCAATATCAGGGCTATGAAATTGCCGCAGGCATCGATGGCGGCAGCCTGAAACACTTGGGTGGCGCGGACAGCGATTTGTTCCAGGACAAAAACGGTTATTATTGGCAGCGCGGACTGCTGTTGCAGCCTGCCGATGATTTAGATGAAGTACGGGAATACCTGCGGCTGATAAAACCATAAGTTTCAGACGGCCTGTTACCTGAAACCTTATCGAAAGGAAACGCTATGAAAGCTATGCATGTTTGGATGGCCGCGCTGCTGACCGCTGCTTCTTTTTCAGCCCGTGCCGAAGGCGTGCACAGCAAAGAGCAGGCGATTCGGCGCGTGTCCGAATCCGTGGCTCGCAATCAGCTGACCAGCCTGAAACCCGAATGCCTGATGTTTATGGCGGAGAAAACCAAACAAGGCTACACGGTGGACGTGCGCGAAAAACACGATGCCCAATGCGGCGGCGACCCGGCAACCGCTCCGCGTTTGTTCAGTTATGAAATCGACCGGCGCAGCGGCAAAATGAAAACCGATGCTGCCGCACCCGATAGCGAATGGACAGGCGAATACCGCGCCATCGATTGAAAATAATGTGCAGGCTGCTTTCCCATTGCCAAAAAGCAGCCTGCACTTTTTACGGAAACCCGATTGATTCTGAACACGATGATGATTATCCCGCTGGTTCAGGTTTTGTATTATGATGGCATTGTCAAAACCAATATGATTGGTTTTGGATGAAGCAGTGTCGTTCAGCCGGATAAAAGATAGCAAAGTTGGGTGACACAGACCGTCTGAAAAAGCAGTACACATAACGGGCAAACTCGGGATGGCGGCATTCTTGTTTTTCAGACGGCCGAATCTGCTTTACAGATGGCGGGCTTCCAAAATTCCGTACCTGCTTCTGCTGCTGTCTTTTTTATGTTTTCACGCTGAAGGGCAGAAAGATAGAGATGATGAAACGACCATTTTTATCGTTGCTGGTCCTTTTCCTGTTGGCAGGCTGCCAACGGGACGCGGCCGTTTCCCAGCCAACCGCACTATCCGGTGCTGTTTCCTCACCCGCCGTTCCGTGTGGCAAACTGAGTAAGCCCGCCGATATTGACGACCTGTTGCAACAAATCCGCGCGGAACTCGGCAGCACCTGCTTGTTTGATTTGAGTGCGCAGCAGCTGGAAACAGCATGGGGCATAAAAGTGTTTGATTTTCGAGGCCTGAACTGGGAACAGATCGAGGAACTGGATATTCAGGCCAATGCCTTCCGCAAAACGGAAAACGCCTTCTACATCCTGCGCCTGCCACCCAACCCCGACCACAACACCGTCGGCTATCCCTACACCTACACCGATGAAATCCGTATTGAAGCCGGCGACAAACTGATAGCAGAAAAAGGGTTCGGTATCGGACGTGACAGCACACGCCAGCGTTTTCCCACCTCGTTTCCACCGCCGGACTACATTGGGATACCGATGGAAATGGATGTGGGGCTCAATCCCGCTTTCAGTGAGAAGCCGCCCATGCCCAGCGATTTCGATTGGTTCGCCGCGCACGTCTGGTCTAACCCGGATAAAAATCCGGAATTGCCGCACCTGATGATTTTTGCCGAAATGGGCGGTATACCGAATGAAATTGTCGTCTACCGCCAGGCACTTTCGAAAAGCTATCCTTTTTACTGCAACAATCTGGAAAGATGCGGTGGGAGGTATCGGCAATGGTATGAGCAGTATCAGAGCGATAAGGCGGCGCAGTAAAACGAATCGACAAGAATTCGGATAGGGCAAGCCTGAGCTACCCATTCCGTGAAAATCCTGCCGTGCGGCCTCGGCAGCTGGAATCTCGGCCGCACCCAAGCCGAACCCACCGTGCCCGCTCCCTATTATCTGATTGCAAACGATGCCGCCGGCGGCTATTTCGCCCTCAACGGCGGCGGATTGGACGGCACCCCCGGCAATGTTTTCTACCTCCCGCCGGATACCCTCGAATGGGAAGATTGCGAAAAAGGCTATGGCGATTTTTTGCATTGGGCATTAGTAGGCGACCTGCAGATGTATTATGAAAACCTGCGCTGGCAAAATTGGCGCGAAGAAATCCGCAATTTGAGTGGCGACAATGTTTATACGTTCTTTCCATTTTTATGTACCGAAGAAGGTGGCGACATCAACCAAGTCAGCCGCAAGCCTATCCCCATTGCCGAACATTATGCTTCCACTTTAGATTTACAAAAATCTATCCTGTAAGGAATGCTTTTTCAGACGACTTTTTTATCAAAGCCAAATTTGGCGGGAAGAGACCTTTGCAAAAATAGTCTGTTAACGAAATTTGACGCATAAAAATGTGCTAAAAAATTTTCAATCGACTAAAACCTTTCTGATACTGAGAAAAAAGTGGAAGAAATCAGGGAGGTTCCTCATTTTGAAAATGGTGTTGAGCATAAAATTTTAATAACTTATGTTATTGCAAAGGTCTCGGGAAATATAACCTGAGATATATAAAACCATTCACTCACGACCACCATGAAAAAAATTATCCTGCTCCCTATACTTCTTATCAGCCTCGCCACACATGCGGAATTCTCAGAAATTCAAGATCCTGACGGATACAGCAACTTACGCGAAAAACCGAACACCCAAAGCCGAATCCTGACCAAAATTCCAAATGGCACCCATGTTTATACCCCCGAGATGGACGGAAAGCTTCATTTAGAACACGGTTGGCAGATGACCTACGATTTGCGCGGTAAAAAAAGCCTGGATGGTTGGGTGCATACTTCGCGACTGATTCCGTTGTCGCATTATGAAAGTATCCCCGTTACGGCTACTGCCGACGGTTTTACCTGTCAAAAAAACGGCATGGGCGTGCGCATTAAATCGGAACGTTTCAACTATAAAAAAGAAAAACATCTGTTTACACACGATCAATACGGACTTTCCCATTATCGCGGAAAAGAAATGTTCGGCACTGACGGTACAATTCCATTCAGCCACTATCGTGAAATTGCCTTTTTCCGCAACGGTAAAACACAAATCGCCCCCCGAGCCCAATATGACCACCTGTTCAACCCATATTTTGAAAAGGCAGGCGATAATACGCAACTGAGCCACTGTTACTACCGCGCTAAAGACGACACCCTTTTCTTAACGACCGTTATCGGAGATGGTGCCGCCTATACCGAAGTCTTATTTGTCTTCCGGCAAGGCATCCTGAAGAACGTATTGGCTTCGCTACACCCTGAGGTTTAATTTTCAGACGGCCTTTTCATCTCTTTCTGCAAAACATGATTACCGACACCATCACCAACGCCGCCCGCTACGCCGCACTGCACCCCGACTTTGCCGATGCCGTCCACCTACTGCAAACGCTGGATTTCGCCGCCCTGCCCGACGGTCAAGTGCCGTGCGCAAACCCCAATATCCGTCTCTTTATCGGCAGCGAACCGATGAGGAGCAAAGCCGAGGCAAAGCCCGAAGCGCATTTGAAACACATCGACATCCAAGTCCCCATCAGCGGGGAAGAAACCTACGGTTGGATAGACAGGGGCCGTCTGAAAAACGGTTTGGGCTACGACGAAAAGCGCGACATCGAATTTTTCGACTGCGAACCGGAAACCTGGCTCACGCTCCAACCGGGCGAGTTCGCCCTCTTCTTTCCCAACGACGCGCACGCCCCGCTGGTGGGCGGAGAAAAAACCATACGCAAAGCTGTCTTTAAAATCCGTGTTGCAGAATAAGGAGCCTGATATGTCTTTTTGGAAAAAACTGTTCGGCGGCAAGCCCAAACTCATGGATTGGCGTGAATTCTGCCAACATTTCGCCGATGCGGCAAACCGCGAACCGGGCGTGTCGGCAGCCATCGAATGGGCGGATACGCCGCACGACACCTATATCGCGATTACCGCCGAAGGAGAGGCCGAATCGGGCAGGCTGTACGTCGCCAACGCCTACGCGCAATACAGCCAAGACCCCGAAGGCTTGGACGGGCTGCTGGCCGCCCATCTGACCGCTATGCGGCAAATGGCATCGGCAATACAAGAGTCTGCCGCCATTGAAAGCGGGCAAATCCGCATCACGCTGAAAAACGCGGCCTGGCTGGACGAAATACGGGAACTAAACGGCCCGTCAACCGAAGAATTGCCGCTTTGCGAACCGCTAGCCGGCGACATACTGCTGGTGTACATGCTGGATTTGAGTACCGCCATGCGCTCGATGACGCAGGCCGACGCCGACAAATTGGGCTTGTCCGACCGTACCAAACTGCGTGAAACCGCATTGGACAATATCCGCCGCCTGATCAGGCAGGACGGCCTCGAAACCGACCGCGCCGAAGGGCACAGCCTGTGCCAAATCCGCTTGGACGGCTTTTACGATACCGCGCTGGTGCTGCTGCTGGACGAAATCCTGCATGACGATGCCGTTTTGGCCGCCAACCCCGTCTTTGCCGTCCCCGCCCGCGACGCGCTTTTGCTGTGCAACCCCGCCGATGAAGAGAGCCTGTACGCGCTGGCCGATTTGACACGGCAGGCATATAGCGAATCGGCTTATACCGTATCCGACATCCTGTATCAGTATCACAAAGGCAGCATCAGCATTTTCCAAAGCCATTGAACGGCAAAAGGCCGTCTGAAAGAAAATTTTTCAGACGGCCTTCCGTTATAATCCGCATTTCAGACGGCCTGCCGTCGGAAACTCCCCCAACCAAACAAGGAAACCCGAAATGACCAAACAAATCGCCATCCTGCCCGGAGACGGCATCGGCCCCGAAATTACCGCCCAAGCCGTGCGCGTACTCGACAAACTGATTTCAGACGGCCTGGACGCACGTTACGAATACGCCCCCTTGGGCGGTGCGGCCTACGACCAATACGGCCACCCCTATCCCGAATTTACGCAAAACCTGTGCCGTGCCGCCGACGCCGTGCTGCTCGGCGCGGTCGGCGGGCCACAATACGACACACTCGAACGCCCGCTGCGCCCCGAACGCGGCCTCTTGGCCATCCGCAAAGACCTGGGCCTGTTTGCCAACCTGCGCCCCGCCGTTTTATACAAAGAACTTGCCGACGCCTCCACATTAAAACCCGAAGTCGTGGCCGGACTGGACATCCTCATCGTGCGCGAACTCACCGGCGACATCTACTTCGGCGAACCGCGCGGCATCCGCACGCTGGAAAACGGCGAGCGCGAAGGCTACAACACCATGAAATACAGCGAGTCCGAAATCCGCCGTATTGCCAAAATCGCCTTCGAAGCGGCGCAAAAGCGCAACAAAAAACTCTGCTCCGTCGATAAGGCCAACGTACTGGAAACCACCGAACTGTGGAAAGAAATCTTCAACGAAGTTTCCAAAGATTATCCCGACGTCGAACTCTCCCACATGTATGTGGACAACGCCGCCATGCAGCTCGTGCGCGCGCCCAAACAGTTTGACGTGATTGCCACCGGCAACATCTTCGGCGACATTCTAAGCGACCAGGCCTCCATGCTCACCGGCTCCATCGGCATGCTGCCCTCCGCCTCCCTGAACGAAAGCGGCAAAGGCCTGTACGAACCGTCGCACGGCTCCGCGCCCGACATCGCCGGACAAGACAAAGCCAACCCGCTGGCCACGATTTTGTCGCTGGCCATGCTGCTGCGCTACAGCCTGAACGACGAAGCCCGCGCCCGACAAGTCGAAAACGCCGTGCAAAAAGTGTTGGAACAAGGCCTGCGTACCGCCGACATTATGCAGGACGGAGGCAAACTCGTCTCCTGCTCCGAAATGGGCAGCGCAGTCGTCGCCGCACTTTAAAACCTAAAAGAGGCCGTCTGAAAACACCGTTTTGCCAAACCAACGCCGCCCTCCCGTTTTCAGACGGCCTGCAACTTGCCCTACCGACAAAGAGGCCGAACATGAACATCAAAATCCTGCTTCCCGCCTTAACCACCGCCTTCTTCCTAAGTGCCTGCGGCAGCGTCCCGAAACCGCAAAGCAACCTGCTGACGATTGCCGAATTCGAAAGTGACAACAGCATCGTCAGCCAAATCAGCAAACCCGAACAACGGATTATCGCCTACTACGACGGCGAATTCCGAAAAAAGGCCAAGCCTGCCAAAGGCGGCTACTACCGCATGCTACTGGGCCGCACAGCCGAAGGCCGGGCCGTTGTCCAAGATTTTTATCAAGACAACGGCGCACGCCAAAGTTCCCCCTTCATCATTCCCGACGATAAAAAATTGAAGCTGGCCGATCCGTTCGACATCGGCTTGAACGGCAAAATAGCCTTTTACAGCCGCGAAGGCCGTCTGAAACGCATAAGCCGCTATAAAAACGGCCTTGCCGTCGAAGAATGGCGATACGACCTCAAAAACCGCCTGATCAACCACACTTCCACCACTCCATCGGGCGACAGCAGCATCCTCACCTACGGTGAAAACGGCAAGCTGCTCCACAGCTTCACATTTCAAGAAGATACCGGTTCTTCAGCGTATTATCGCCCCGACGGCAGCCTGATATACACCATCAGATACGACGTAAGTGAAGACAGCACGGTCATCTTGGATGCCCGCGGCCGGCCCGCTTCGCAAGAATTGCAAGACGAAGCCGAACGCTTCCTCAGGCCGCGCATGGATGAATTGGACGAATTGGAAAAATTGGACAACTAAACCCATCCACCAATCGAGGCCGTCTGAAAACAAAACCCCGTGAAAAAAACGCCGCCCTCCCGTTTTCAAACGGCCTGCACCTCACCCGAAACCTAACGACGAAAAGGCTAAACATGAACATCAAAATCCTGCTTCCCACCCTTACTGCCGCACTCCTCCTGAATGCCTGCGGCAGCATCGTCCCGAAACCGCAAACTGACCTGTTTACGATTGCCAAATTTGAAAGCGACAACACCATCGTCAGCCAAATCAGCAATCCCGAACGGCAAATTATCGCCTACTACGACAACAATCACCGAGAGAGTGCCAAGCCTGCAAAAGGCGGCTACTACCGCATGCTGCTGGGGCGCACCGCCGAAGGCCGGGCCGTTATCCAAGACTTTTACCAAGACAACGGCGCACGCCAAATTTCCCCCGTCATCATTCCCGACGATCAAAAATTGAAGCTGTCCACCCCGCTCGAAATCGGGTTGAACGGCAAAATGGCCTTTTACAGCCGTAAAGGCCGTCTGCAAAGCATAGGCCTATATGAAAACGGCCGCGTCGTCGAAGAATGGACATACGACCTCAAAGACCGTCTGATCAGCCATAACTACGGCACCCAAAGAAGTAGCAGCCACGCCGTCTACGGAGAAAACGGCAAGCTGCTCCACCACTTCAAATATCAGCAAAACACCGGAATCGAATCCAAGTTTTACCGCCCGGACGGCAGCCTGATGTATACCTTCCGCCATGATAAGGCAACAGACAAAACAACCGTCGTGGACATCCACGGCAACCCCGTATCGCAAGAATTGCAAGATGAAGGCAAACGCCTCGTCGAGCCGCGTATGGACGAATTGGACAAATTGGCAGAATCGGACGAATAAACCCATCCGCCAATCGAGGCCGTCTGAAAACCCGCCTCCGAACCGCCGCAGGATTTTTCAGACGGCCTCCTTCCCCGTCCCGCAGCATTTCTTATCATGCTGCATTTCATATAAAATACCGACAGCAAAGGCCGTCTGAAACCGAGGTTGTACCAACCGAGACCTTTTCAGACGGCCTTCTCCAAACACCAGCCAATCAAAGGAATACAAAAATGCCAGACTACCGCTCCAAAACCTCCACCCACGGCCGCAATATGGCGGGTGCACGCGCATTGTGGCGCGCCACCGGCGTGATGGAAACCGACTTCGGCAAGCCCATCATCGCCGTTGCCAACTCGTTCACCCAATTCGTACCCGGCCATGTCCACTTGCACAACATGGGCCAACTGGTTGCCCGCGAAATTGAAAAAGCGGGCGCAATCGCCAAAGAATTCAACACCATCGCCATCGACGACGGCATCGCCATGGGACACAGCGGCATGCTGTACTCCCTGCCCAGCCGCGATTTGATTGCCGACTCCATCGAATACATGGTCAACGCCCACTGCGCCGACGCGCTGGTGTGCATTTCCAACTGCGACAAAATCACCCCTGGAATGCTGATTGCCGCCATGCGCCTGAACATCCCGACCATCTTTGTTTCCGGCGGTCCGATGGAAGCGGGCAAGGTCATCGGCGTGGCCAACATCCAGCCCGAACGCCGCTTGGACTTGATTGACGCCATGATTGAATCGGCGGACGACAATGTCAGCAACCAACAGGTCGAAGAAGTCGAACAAAACGCCTGCCCGACCTGCGGCTCCTGCTCCGGCATGTTCACCGCCAACTCCATGAACTGCCTGACCGAAGCGCTCGGCCTGTCCCTGCCCGGCAACGGCTCCTACCTCGCCACCCACGCCGGCCGCAAAGAATTGTTCCTCGAAGCCGGCCGCATGATTGTCGAAATCACCAAACGCTATTACGAACAAAACGACGAAACCGTGCTGCCGCGCAGCATCGCCACCAAAAAAGCGTTTGAAAACGCCATGACCATGGACATCGCCATGGGCGGCTCCACCAACACCATCCTGCACTTGCTCGCCGTCGCCAACGAAGCGGGCGTGGATTTCAAAATGGCCGACATCGACCGCCTGAGCCGCGTCGTGCCCTGCATCTGCAAAACCGCGCCCAACAACCACGACTACTACATGGAAGACGTGCACCGCGCCGGCGGCATCTTCGCCATCCTGAAAGAATTGGACAAAGCGGGCAAACTGCACACTGACGTGTACACCATCCACGCACCGACGCTGAAAGACGCGATTGAAAAATGGGACGTGACCAATCCCGAAAACACCCACGCCATCGAACGCTTCAAAGCCGCCCCCGGCGGCGTGCGCACCACCCAAGCGTTCTCGCAAAACCGCATGTGGAAAACCCTCGACCTCGACCGCGAAAAAGGCTGCATCCGCAACGTCGAACACGCCTATTCGCAAGACGGCGGTTTAGCGGTACTCTTCGGCAACATCGCCGAACGCGGCTGCGTGGTGAAAACCGCAGGCGTGGACGAGAGTATCCTCAAATTCACCGGCCGCGCCCGCGTGTTTGAAAGCCAAGAAGCCGCCGTTGAAGGCATTTTGGGCAACCAAATCGTGGCAGGCGATATCGTCATCATCCGCTACGAAGGCCCTAAAGGCGGCCCGGGCATGCAAGAAATGCTGTATCCGACTTCTTACCTGAAATCCAAAGGTTTGGGCAAAGCCTGCGCCCTGCTGACCGACGGCCGCTTCTCCGGCGGTACTTCCGGCCTGTCTATCGGCCACGCTTCACCTGAAGCGGCAGAAGGCGGCGCAATCGGTTTAGTACACGAAGGTGACACGATTGAAATCGACATCCCTAACCGCAGCATCAACCTGAAAGTGTCCGACGAAAAGCTAGCCGCCCGCCGAGCCGAAATGGAAGCGCGCGGCAGCAAAGCGTGGAAACCGGAAAACCGCGACCGCTACGTCTCCGCCGCCCTGCGCGCTTACGGCGCAATGGCGACTTCCGCCGACAAAGGCGCGGTGCGCGACGTATCGCAAATCGAACGGTAAAACAGTGCGACAATAAAGATTTTCAGACGGCCATACGGTATCGTAGGTCGTCTGAAACCTAAAAAGCAGCCTGCACTTTTTCGCCCAAGAAGACAACGGACACAGCTTTTTCGCGCTGGACTACCGCAACACCGGCGCAAACGGCGAACCACTCGTCATCAATATCTATCAGGACGATTTGACGGAAGAATACATTGCAGACAGCTTCTCCGGTTTCGTCTGGCACCTGACCGAAGACGAGTAAGGTTTTTCAGGCAACCTGAAACCCTGTCCCCACCCACCCGAAAGAATCCCATGACTCCCGAACAGCAAACCCAAATCGCCGCCTTAGACCGGATACACGGCGGCAGCCTCTCCCCAGAATTTGTTGCAGCAACCTACCAACTGTTTGCCCCCACAGCCCCTTCGCCCGAACACGTCCGGCGCGACCTTGCCTACGGTGGGCACAAACACCAGAAATTCGACCGCTACGGCCTGCCCGACAAATCGGACATCATCGTCTATATACACGGCGGCGGCTTTGTTGCCGGCAGCAAAGGCAACCCCGACAGCCCGTTTTTCGCCAATATCGGCGCATGGGCGGAAGCCAGTGGAATGCAGGCCGTCGTTCCCGACTACCGCCTTGCCCCCGACTATCCCTATCCTGATGCACGGGACGACATTACCAGCGTTGTCGGCCTGCTGCACCGCGAACGGCCCGATGCGCGGATTTGGCTTGTCGGGCAGTCCGCAGGCGCGGCCCATGTTGCCGATGCACTCGCCTTCGGGCAACGCCAAAACGTGCCGCTGCCGGTTGCAGGCGTAATCATGTTTTCGGGGATTTACGACCCGCCGTCAGCAGGCACGCACCCGGGCATCAGTGCCTATTACGGCGCGCCGTCCGAACGCACCGGCAATCTGCCGCAACTCGGCCGAATCCGCGTGCCCGCGCTTTACACCGTCTCGCAATACGACCCGCCGTTGTTCCGGCAGCAGGCGCAGGCTTTGCGCGATGCCTGCCCGCAGGCCGACTTACGCGAACTGCCGCACCACAACCACCTTTCCACAGCATTAAGCATCGGCGGCCCGCAGGACGATGTCGGTGCAATGTTGCTGGACTTTATCAGACAGAATACTTCTGCCCACGCGGCATAACCCACACCGTTTTCAGGTAGCCTGAAAGCCCTTGGAGACCACCTCGCCGATAAATATCGTCCCGCTAGCGGAACAGCTGCAGCACATCGACACCCTCGCCCACGCCCTGCACGCCGAATGACACGATTTCGCCCCGTGGCAGAACGTGAAAAAAATCCGCACCTATTACGCCCGCTGCTTGGAAGACAATGACCTGCTGCTTGCCTGGCTGGCGGTGGACGGTGGGCGACTGCTCGGTTCGGCCGCACTGAAACGGCACGACATCGCCGCGCTGCCGCAATACGAATACTGGCTGGGCGACGTGTTCGTGCTGCCCGAAGCACGCGGGCGCGGCGTGGGCAGGCATCTGATGGAACACGCCCTGATTGAAGCGCAGCGGCTCGGCCTGCCCGAACTCTATCTTTACACGCCCGACGTGCAGGCGGTGTACGCCAAATACGGCTGGCGCGAAATTGAAACGCGGCCGCATAACGGCGAAACCGTGTCGGTGATGCGGCTGGCATTGGGCAGCGGCGCGTAGGGTAGGATAGGCGTTTTCAAGCAGCCTGAATGCCGTCTGAAACCCCAAAAAGCAGCCTGCACTTTCGGAAAATCCAAGTGCAGGCTGCTTCAAATCCGCAACCGATAGAAAGACAATAATGACGAAATATTGGATTGGCACCGTATCCCAAGAACACGTCCTGCGCGGCGTGGCAGGCGGGTTCTGCCAAGTGTGCCACGGCAAAGCCGCACCGCTCAACCGCATGAAGCGCGGCGACTGGCTGCTTTATTACAGCCCGAAAATCCGCATGGACGACGCGGAAAAACTGCAAGCCTTTACCGCATTCGGTCAAATTACGGACGATACCGCCTATCCGTTCCAAATGAGCGAGACCTTCATCCCCTTCCGCCGCAATGTGGACTATGCCGAAACCCGCCGCAACTGCCCGATAGACATCATCCGCACGCATCCCGAATGGAAAAAATACGCCGCTATGCTGCGTTACGGACATTTTGAAATCAGCCGCGATTTCTTTGATTTTGTGCGGACGTATATGCAGTCGCCGCCCGACACAGTCTGGC
This sequence comes from Neisseria sp. P0008.S010, assembly GCF_051962715.1. Classification (NCBI taxonomy): domain Bacteria; kingdom Pseudomonadati; phylum Pseudomonadota; class Betaproteobacteria; order Neisseriales; family Neisseriaceae; genus Neisseria; species Neisseria sp. P0008.S010. The sequence goes on along the minus strand of NZ_JBQCVA010000001.1, from coordinate 110,260 downwards.
AACAACAGGGATTTTTGTAAGGCGGGCACCGGCTGCCCACGCGTTTTCAGGCTGCCTGAAAAACAAAACGCGCAGGCATTCCGCCGCCAAAGGCAGCCTGAAACTGCACAGCATCAGAAATTCTCAATACACATCAATGGAGTAACACTATATGAACAATATGGACATCAACCTAGACCAACTCTCTTCCCTTTCCGGCTGGCAGCGGTTGGCCGAAATGGGTATGTCGTTCGGCACCAACCTTCTGGCCGCTCTGGCCATTTTCCTTATCGGCAAATGGATCGTTACCTATCTCGTCATCCTGATGAAGGCCACGCTGACCCGTGCCAAAGTGGATAGGACGCTGGTCAGCTTCCTCGGCAACGTGGCCAATATCGGTTTGCTTATCCTCGTCATCATCGCCGCACTGGGCAAACTGGGCATCCCCACCACATCGGTTACTGCCTTAATCGGCGGCGCGGGATTGGCGGTCGCCCTGTCGCTGAAAGACCAACTGTCGAACTTTGCTGCCGGCGCGCTGATTATCCTGTTCCGCCCGTTCAAAGTGGGCGATTTCATCAAAGTGAACGGCTTTGAAGGCTTTGTGAGTGAAATCAAAATGGTGCAGACTGCATTGATCACACCGGACAACGAAGAAGTTATCCTGCCCAACAGCGTGGTGATGAGCAACAGCATTGTAAACCGCTCTTCCGATCCGCTGTGCCGTGCCCAAGTGGTGGTGGGTGTGGATTACGCCTGCGATTTAAAAGCCGCCAAAGCCGCTGTGCTGAAAGCCGCCACCGAACATCCGCTGTGTGTGCAGACAGCAGGCCGGGAAGCCGTGGCACACGTGACCAATCTGGGCGACAGCGCCATTGAAATCACACTGTGGGCATGGACGAACGAGGCCAATTTGGGCGCGTTCCGCTTCGGGCTGAACGAGCAGGTGGTGGAAAACCTGCGCGCCGCAAAAATCAACATCCCATTCCCGCAGCGCGATGTGCATATTATCGGGCAGCAGGCGTAAAGGAGTATTCTAAATCAGTAGCCGTATATCGGATTTTCGAATCAGGCATCTACCCAAAGGCCGTCTGAAAGTAAAAATTTATCCCCAACCATCCTGTATCCGAAATTCTATCAAAACGAAAGTAACCCATGACAAACACTTCCGTCCCGCTCTATCAACCGCTTAATACGCTAAAACCCGTTGCCGACAATATTTGGATAGCAGACGGCGGCATTATCCACATGGATATGGTGGTGGCCAAAGTTCCGTTTTCCACACGCATGACCATTGTGCGGCTGTCAGACGGCAGCTTGTGGTGTCATTCCCCGATTGCGCCTGACGAGCAGTTGTTCCGGCAAATTGACGCACTCGGCGAGGTGCGCCATCTGGTTTCCCCCAACTATATCCACTACGCACACATCGGCGCGTGGAAAAAACGTTATCCGCAGGCAGCCGCATGGGCCAGCCCCAACGTTCGCGAACGCGCTGCAAAGCAGAAGATTACCGTCTGCTTCGATAAAGATTTGGCGGATACCGCGCCGGAAGATTGGTCGGCAGACATTGCCCAGCATATTTTCGGCGGCAGCAAAGTGATGCAGGAAGCCGTGTTTTTCCACCGCGCCAGCAAAACACTGATACTGACGGATTTGATAGAGAATTTTGAAACCGACAAAATGAACTGGTTTTGGCGCAGTGTAATGAAGCTGGCCGGCAATACCGACCCTGACGGAAAAGCGCCCATTGATATGCGCGCCACGTTTACCGACCGCGCCGCCGCCCGTGCCAGCCTTGCCGCCATCAAAGCATGGCAGCCTGAAAAAATTATCTTAGCGCATGGCCGCTGTTATTGGGAAAACGGCGCGGCAGAATTGGAACGCGCATTCCGCTGGCTGGATTAAAGGCTGTCTGAAACTTTTCAGACGGCCGCAAAAGCAAAACACCGAACATGGAAATGTTCGGTGTTTTTTGATAGGGCGGCGAGCCTAACCCCCGGCACTGACTTATCAGAGTGGGCTGCTGGCTTCCGCCCCTGACCCGTTGCTCCAACTCACCATGCGGGGAGACCCGCCATAAGGAAGGCGCGGATTATAACCGTATTGCGGCAAAACACCAAGCGGTATTTTCCCTGCCCCGCTTTCGTCCGCCCTCATTGCAAACAAGCGGATTGTCTACAGTTTAGACTTGAAATAACATTGAAGTTACATTACATTACAAACCATCACAAATCCGGCCGGGCTTTCAGACGGCCTCAATAACAAAACGACGGCAAATGCCGCAACACGGACACCAAACCATGACGACTGCCACACAACAACGCATCCGCGAAATCCCCTACAACTACACTTCTTATTCCGACCGGGAAATCGTCGGCCGGCTGTTGGGCGAAAAGGCTTGGCAGACGCTGGAAGATTTGCGCGGACGGCGCAAAACGGGGCGTTCGGCGCGGATGCTGTTTGAAGTGTTGGGCGATATTTGGGCGGTGGTGCGCAATCCTTATCTGGTGGACGACCTGCTCGAACACACCCATCGCCGCGAAGCCCTGGTGCGCGAAATGCGCCACCGTTTGAACGAAATCCAAAAGCGGCGCGACGACGACCCGCAGGTGGGCGAGCTTTTGCAGGCGGCGGAAAACGCCGTGTCCGCCTTCGACGGCAGTTTTGAAGCCACGCGCAAAAAGCGGGCGCAGATTTTGGCCAAGCTGTCCAAGCATACGAAAAAACACAATATTATGTTCGACGGACTGGCGCGGGTAACGCACGTTACCGATGCGACCGACTGGCGCGTCGAATATCCTTTTGTCGTCGTCAATCCCGACACGGAAGCCGAAATCGCGCCCTTGGTGCGCGCGCTGATTGAGTTGGATTTGACGATTATCCCGCGCGGCGGCGGCACGGGTTATACCGGTGGTGCCGTGCCTTTGGATGCCATGAGCGCGGTCATCAATACGGAAAAGCTGGACAAACATCGCGGCGTGGAGTTTGTCGAACTGGCGGGCTTGGACGGCAAGCATCCGATTATCCATTGCGGCGCGGGCGTGGTTACGCGGCGGGTGGAAGAAACCGCGCATCAGGCAGGTTTGGTGTTTGCCGTTGATCCGACTTCCGCCGATGCGTCCTGCGTGGGCGGCAATGTGGCGATGAACGCGGGCGGCAAAAAAGCCGTGTTGTGGGGGACGGCGTTGGACAACCTCGCCTACTGGCAGATGGTCAACCCGCAGGGCGAATGGCTGCGCATCGAGCGCGTGCGCCACAATTTCGGCAAAATCCATGACGAAGAAACCGCCGTGTTCGACGTTCACACGCTGGATTCAGACGGCCTCAATGTCGTTAAAACCGAACGCTTGAAAATCCCCGGCCACAAATTCCGCAAAGTCGGTTTGGGCAAAGACGTTACCGACAAATTCTTGAGCGGCCTGCCCGGCGTGCAGAAAGAAGGCACGGACGGCATCATCACCAGCGTCGCCTTCGTGTTGCACAAAATGCCGAAATACACGCGCACCGTGTGTATGGAGTTTTTCGGCACGGTCGCCACCGCCACGCCTTCTATTGTCGAAATCCGCGATTTCCTGCTCGCTCACGACAGCGTGCGGCTGGCGGGTTTGGAACATTTGGACTGGCGTTATGTCCGCGCCGTCGGTTACGCCACCAAAGCGGCGGGTAAAGGACGGCCGAAAATGGTCTTGCTGGCAGACGTGGTTTCCGACGACGAAGCCGCCGTAGAGGCAGCCGCCGAACACATCTGCGAACTTGCCCGCGCCCGCGACGGCGAAGGCTTTATCGCCGTGTCGCCCGAAGCGCGCAAAACCTTCTGGCTCGACCGTAGCCGCACCGCCGCCATCGCCAAACACACCAACGCCTTTAAAATCAACGAAGACGTGGTGATTCCGCTGGAACGGCTGGGCGAGTATTCGGACGGTATCGAACGCATCAACATCGAGCTTTCCATCCAAAACAAACTCACCCTCTGCGCCGCATTGGAGCAATATCTTTCCGGCAAACTCCCCATCGACAAAATGGGCACGGACCTGCCGACCGCCGAACTTTTGGGCGAACGCGGCAAACACGCCCTTGCCCACGTTTGCGCCGTTAAAGCGCGTTGGAACTGGTTGCTCGCCAATCTCGATACGCCACTTGCCGACTACAAAGCCCGCTACGGCTCAGCCGTCCATGCCGCGCCCGAAGCCAAAGACGACGAGAGCTGTTTCACCGCCTTCCGCGACTTCCGTTTGCGTGTGTCCGTCAAAGACGACGTAATGAAACCGCTCGCCGAAATCTTCAGCGGCAAAACCGACACCAAAATCATCGAAGGCTTGGGCAAAATCCACGCCAAAACCGTGCGCGGGCGTGTCTTCGTCGCGTTGCATATGCACGCCGGCGACGGCAACGTCCACACCAACATCCCCGTCAATTCCGACGACTACGAAATGCTGCAAACCGCGCATAAGGCCGTGGCGCGGATTATGAACATCGCCCGCAGCTTGAACGGCGTGATTTCCGGCGAGCACGGCATCGGCATCACCAAACTCGAATTCCTGTCGGACGAAGAAATGCAGCCCTTCTGGAACTACAAGGCCAAAGTCGATCCGCACGGCCGCTTCAACCGCCGCAAGCTGATGAAAGGCTCGGATTTGCGCCACGCCTACACCCCGTCTTTCGAACTGCTGGGCGCGGAATCGCTGATTATGGAACAGTCCGATTTGGGCAAAATCACCGAATCGGTAAAAGACTGCCTGCGCTGCGGCAAATGCAAACCCGTCTGCTCCACTCATGTGCCGCGCGCCAACCTGCTGTACAGCCCGCGCAACAAAATCCTGGGCGTGGGGCTTTTGACCGAAGCCTTCCTGTACGAAGAACAAACCAGACGCGGCGTATCGCTGAAACACTTCGACGAACTCAACGACGTGGCCGACCATTGCACCGTGTGCCACCGCTGCGTCAAACCCTGCCCCGTCAATATCGACTTCGGCGACGTTACCGTGGCCATCCGCAACCTGTTGAGAAAGGCGGGCAAACGCCACTTCAACCCCGCCGTATCCGCCGGATTGGCCTTTTTGAACGCCAAAGACCCGCGCGCCATCAACCTGATGCGCAAAGGCGTGGTTCAGGCGGGCTTCAAAATGCAGACCATGGGCTACGATTTGGCGAAAAAACTGCATTTGGGCGCGGAGAGCCTGAAAAACGCGCCGAAAACCACGGTCGGCAAGCCGTCCGTCAAAGAACAAGTCATCCACTTCGTGAACCGCCCGCTGCCACGCCATGTGCCGCTGCAAACCGCCCGCGCCATGCTCGGCATCGAAGGCGACAAACACATCCCCATCATCCGCAACCCCGAACTGCCCGAAGATACCGAAGCCGTGTTCTACTTCCCCGGCTGCGGCTCGGAACGCCTGTTCTCCCAAGTCGGGCTGGCCACGCAGGCCATGCTCTGGCACGTCGGCGTGCAAACCGTTCTGCCGCCCGGCTACCTGTGCTGCGGCTACCCGCAAAACGCCCACGGCGATGCCGACAAAGCGGACAAAATGGTTACCGACAACCGCGTCCTGTTCCACCGCATGGCCAACACCCTGAATTATCTCGACATCAAAACCGTCGTCGTCTCCTGCGGAACGTGTTACGACGCGCTGGCCGAATACCGCTTCGAAGAAATCTTCCCCGGCTGCCGCATCATCGACATCCACGAATTTTTACTGGAAAAAGGCGTGAAACTGCAAGGCATACAGGGCACGCAATACCTGTACCACGACCCCTGCCACACGCCGATAAAGACCATGAACCCGACCAAACTGGCGGGCGAACTCTTGGGCAAAGACGTGGTATTGAGCGACCGCTGCTGCGGCGAATCGGGCATGTTCGCCACCAAACGCCCCGACATCGCCAGCCAGGTGAAATTCCGCAAACAGGAAGAAATCGAGAAAAACCTGGCGCAGCTCCCGCCCGCCGAACAGGTGAAAATCATCACCACCTGCCCGGCCTGTATGCAGGGTTTGAGCCGCTACGAAGAAGACAACAACATCAAAGCCGACTACATCGTCATCGAAATGGCGCGCGGCATCTTGGGCGAAACCTGGCAGGACGATTTCGTGCAAAAAGCGAAAAACGGCGGCGTGGAGCAAGTGTTGCTGTAAAGCCGGAAAAGTTTTCAGACGGCCTCAAAGGCCGTCTGAAAAATACCGCATCCGAAAAAACATGCCGACCAACCGCCGATAGGCGAAACCGAATCTCCCGCCCCATTCCCGCCGAATGCCCGCATCTTCCGGCCGATTTCGCAACAGCAATCCGCCTATCCTGCCAAACTTCCGAACGTACAACAGAAACATCACACTACCGCCTTCCGTGCCAACCCGAAACACTGCGGCCGTTGTGGCAGGTTTCCCTGCCAAAGCGGCAATAGGGCAAAACCTGTATTCAAACCGAAGTACCATTCATCACCCCGGCCAAACCCGATCGACCGACCTTTCAGACGGCCCCTCCGTTATAAGCAAATAAAAAACCGTTCCTTCGCCGACAGCGCAATTGACGGGACAATGTCGGCTATCCCGAAAAACAATAATACCGCCGCCATGAAACCGAAATTTTGGCAAATGCCGCCGCCCGACCAAACCACACTGGCCCGATTGCCCGAAAAAATCCGCCTGCTCGACCAACGCCTCGAACAAATCGCGCAACGCTTCCCCCAAGCCGTTTTCGCCTCCAGCCTGGCGGCGGAAGACATGATCATTACCCACCGAATCGCCGCCGCCGACCTGCCGATTGCCGTCATCACCCTCGACACCGGCTGCCTCAACGCCGAAACGCGTGCACTGATCGCGCAAGTCCGCCGCCGCTACCCGCACATCCGCTTCACCGTCTTCTACCCTCAGCCCGAAGAAGCTGCACGCTTCGTCGCCGAATACGGCGCGGGCGCAATGTACGAAAGCATAGAATTGCGCAAACAATGCTGCCACATCCGAAAAGTCAAGCCGCTCAACCGCGCCCTCGCCGCCGCCCCCGCCTGGCTGACCGGCCAGCGGCGCAGCCAATCGGTTACGCGCGGAGACCTGCCGTTTGAGGAAACCGACCACGCCCGCGGCATCGCCAAATTCAACCCGATTTTCGACTGGCAGGACGACGACGTTTGGGCCTATGCGCAAACCGCCGACCTGCCGTTAAACGCCCTCTACAACCAAGGCTACCCCAGCATAGGCTGCGAACCCTGCACCCGTCCGGTGAAATGGGATGAAGACATCCGCGCCGGACGCTGGTGGTGGGAAAGCAAAGACAGCAAGGAATGCGGCCTGCACAAATAAAGCCGCCCCGCCCTTCCGTCCGAACAGGCAAAGGCTTATCATGCCGCCGTTTTCCTTATCCGTTCAGACGGCCTCATCATGCCCCGCAGCCAACGACTCCTCACCCTGCTCGACCTGCTCCGCCGCCGGCACGGTCCCGTTACCGCCGAAACGCTGGCGCAGCAGTTATCGGTGAGCACGCGCACGGTGTACCGCGATATTGCCCAATTATGCGCGCAAGGCGCCGACATACGCGGCGAGGCCGGGCTGGGCTTCGTATTACATACCGATCTGGGGCTGCCGCCGCTGATGTTCGACAAACCGGAAATCGAAGCGCTGGTATTCGGAATGCGCTGGGTGGCCGCAAACGGAGACGACGGCCTGGCCGCCGACGCCAAATCTGTGCTGGCGAAAATCGATGCCGTGCTGCCCGGCCATTTAAAGGAACACCTCAACACGCAGGCACTTTATCCCCGTCCGTGCCAAACCCGTCCGTTTACGCCGCAGGAAAGCGAAACGCTGTCCGCCATCCGCACCGCCCTGCGCGGCAACCGCATCCTTTCGTTCGACTATACCGATGCCCAAGGCCGCCCTACCCGCCGCAGCGTCAGACCGCTGGCGGTCGGCTATTTTCCCGAAGCCTGCCTGCTGGCGGCATGGTGCGAAAAGCGGCGGGATTTCCGCCACTTCCGCACCGACCGCATGTCAAACCTGAACATCGGCGACACCTTCCCCGTTCCGCGCATGGTGCTGCTACGCGAATGGCAGCGGCAGGAAGATTTGGACTTGTCGGTATTTGAGATTTAGAAACCTATTTTTCAGACGGCCTCAAAGCCGTAACAGGCCGTCTGAAAGACCGGAGCCTGTATTGATTTTCGACCGCCGTGGTTCCGTCATAGCCGGCTTGCTTAATCTTTGATGCGACTATTGATTGAATCCCGTCATTCCCGCGCAGGCGGGAATCCAGGATGTGGAATTTGGGAAACTTTTTTTCTCGGCAGGCTTCCGTACGGGCAGGCCTCAATTCCCGCCTGCGCGGGAATGGCGAAAAACGAAACATCAAAACAGGCCGTCTGAAAAAGCCTGCTGACAAAAATTGACGCGCCTTGCCTGTATCATAGGTCTTTTCAACCCCGCAGGAGAAACACCATGCACCGTTTCACGCTCTACACCCACCCTTATTCCCGCGGCACCAACGTAGTCTGGATGCTGAAAGAATGCGGCGCGCAATACGACGTCAAACTGATTCCGTTCGGCGAAGCCATGAAATCCGCCGACTATCTGGCAGTCAATCCGATGGGCAAAGTTCCCGCACTCAAAGTAGACGGCACCGTGCTGACCGAAACCGCCGCCATCATCACCTTTCTAGCCGAGCAGTTTCCCGACAAACACCTGATTCCGGCCGCCGATTCGTTGGCACGCGGCGAGTTCTACCGCTGGCTGTGTTTCTCCATCCACCTCGAATACGCCGGATCCGACAAAATCAACCGCGTGCCGGACAGCAGCGAGCGGCGCAAAGCCATAGGCTACGGCGATTTCGATACTGCCTTTGCCACCCTGCGCGACCATCTGGCCAAACACGACTTTATCGTCGGCGACCGCTTTTCCGCACTCGACGTATATTTCACCGGCCTGCTGATCCACTTTATCCGCACCATACCGAAGCGCGGCATACCCCCGGTTTTCGTAACGGATGAACCGGTTTTCTCCGCCTATATCGACCGCCACACCGCCCGCCCCGCCTTTGCCGAAACGATGGCTTGGGCGCAACAGGCCGCGGCGGAATTGGAAAAACAGGCTTGAGGCCGTCTGAAAACAATTTTTCGCCACACTTATCCGACATAAAACGGCGGTTTCCAAACAGAAATCCCCGTTTCACATATCGGCATCACCATGAATCCGTATGAGGCGGAACGCAAAAATTTCCTGCCGCAGCCTGAAACAACGTTTTCAGACGGCCTGTCCGCATTTAAAATGGCGCTTTTTCTCCGGCAGCCATCCATGACAGCACAAATCGGCATCGACTTGGGCACCACCAACAGCCTGATTGCCCAATTCATCAACGGCGAAACCCGCCTAATTCCCAACCGGCTCGGCCATTTCCTGACCCCCTCCGTCGTCAGCATAGGCGACGACGGGAAAATCCTGGTCGGCCTCGCCGCACGCGAACGCCTGCGCACCGCGCCCCAGTCCACCGCCTCGGCCTTCAAACGCTTCATGGGCACGGACAAAACCTTCAAACTCGGCAATAAAACCTTCCGCGCCGAAGAACTGTCCGCCCTCCTGCTGCGCCATCTGAAAGAAGACGCGGAAGCGTTTCTCGGCGAACCTGTGGACGAGGCCGTCATCACCGTGCCGGCCTATTTCAACGCCATCCAACGGCAGGCCACGCGCAATGCGGCGCAAATGGCCGGACTGAACGTCCTGCGCCTGCTGAACGAACCGACCGCCGCCGGCCTGGCCTACGGCCTGCAGGAAAAGCCCGACGACACCCGTTTCCTGATTTACGACTTGGGCGGCGGCACGTTCGACGTATCCGTTTTGGACTATTTCGACGGCGTGGTGCAAGTATCCGCCAGTGCGGGCGACAACCATTTGGGCGGCGAAGACTTCGTACAGATATTGCGCCAATGCTTCCTGCGCCAATGCAAAGAACTGAGCGATGCCGAACGCGCCAAACTGAGCGACAGCAGCGAACTGTGGCAGGCACTGGAAACCGCAAAACGGAAACTGGGCGAAGAAATGCAGGCCGAAATCGCAGTCAATGTCGGCGGCCGCATCGTTTCCGCCGTCATTGCCCGCAACGAATTTTACGAAGCCGCCAAGCCCCTGCTGACCCGCCTGCGCCAGCCGCTGGAACGCGCCCTGCGCGATGCCAGACTGCACCCTGACCAAATCGACAGCATCATCCTGGTCGGCGGTGCCACACGCATGCCGCTCATCCGCCAAACCATCGCCCAACTGTTCCGCCGCATCGCCAACGTTTCCGTCAATCCCGACGAAGCCATCGCGCGCGGGGCGGCGGTTCAGGCGGCCTTAATCGCGCGCGACGAAAGCGTGGACGAAGTCGTTTTAACCGACGTCATGCCCTTCTCGCTCGGCATCGAAACCAGCACCGACCTGGGCAACGGCGAACGCGCCTACGGCATTTTCAGCCCGATTATCGAACGCAACATGCCCGTGCCCGTATCGCGCGAAGAACGCTACAGCACGGCATCCGACAACCAGACCGAAATCGAACTTCGCGTCTTGCAGGGCGAATCGGTTGCCGCCAAAGACAACCTCGAACTCGGCCGCCTAACCGTCAAAATCCCCCCTCGCCCCGAAGGCGAAGTGTATATCGACGTCCGGTTCAGCTACGACATCAACGGCCTGCTGGACGTGGATGTCCGCAACAGCGAGTTCGACATCTCCGCCAACCAAACCTTCCGCCACAACAGCGTAAACCTTTCCGAAGAAGAAATCCAAGCCTCGCTGAAAAAACTGGCCGCACTGAAAATCCACCCGCGCGACCAGCAGGAAAACGTTTACCTGCTGGAAAAAGGCAAACGCCTGTATGAAGAATACCTCGGCGACCAACGGCAGATCATCGGCCACCGCATCATGATATTCGAACGCATCCTGGAATCGCAGGACCACGCCCAAATCCGCCGCGCGCAAAGCGAATTTGCCGAATTCCTCAGCCACTACGACGGCGGCTGGCTGCTGTAACCGCCTGCACACCGACAGCAACAGGCCGTATGAAAACGCGGCCCGTTTTACCCTTCCACCTCAACCGAAAGAAAGTAATATCATGAAATTTTTGAAAACCATCCCCCTGCTGTTAAGCCTGGCCGTTGCCACCGCGCAAGCCGCCGACGTCAATCCGCATCCGCAAAGCTTCGGCACCTGGCACGATGCGGACGGCGGAAACTTCGTCATCAACAAAAACGGCTTTAAAGAATTTGCCCATGTATCCGCCGAATGCAGCAAAAAAAGCAAAGGTTATGTGCATGAAAGCTCTTGGATAAGCGGCAAAGAACTGGCCAAAAACATCCGCGAAAGCATTGACATCGAAGACTCAGGCAATAAAGCATACGGCAGCGAAATGAACGCGGTGCTGAAAACCATCCGCCCCAATAAAAAATACCTGCGCATCGACGTGGCACTCAGTTGCAGCGACGGCGTGGAATCCTTCATCCTGCTCGACAAAAACAACGCCCTGCGCAGCACCACCGCGCCCGACGAATTTTTCCGCCGCGCCAAACGGGTGAAATAAACCGAAAGGCCGTCTGAAAAGATTGCGAAAACATCCGGGCAGCCCGCCGTTCATTCCGACGGCGGCTGCCCGAATGTTTTCAGACGGCCAACCAATAGCGCAACGCCGCCAACAGCAGCGACACCGAAACGCAAACCCAGGCTACGGTTTTCGCCGCCCTGTGCACCGCCTGCCGGTAACCGTCCGGCAGCAGCCGCACAACCGCCAAAGCGGCCAGGGCGGCAAACAAAAAGAACTTCAATAAAAAAGAAACATGCATCCGGCAAGAAAGGCCGTCTGAAACAGCCATGCAAAAACAAAAGCCGTTATAATACGGCCTTTTCCCTCTCCCGCGCACACGTTATGACCGCCGCCGACAGCATAGGGCTGGTAACGCCCGAAAAAATTCCGTTCGAACAGCCGCTTGTCCTGCAAAACGGCCAAACCCTGCCGCGCTTCGATTTGATGGTGGAAACCTACGGCACACTCAACGCCGATAAATCCAACGCCGTATTGGTCTGCCACGCCCTCTCCGGCGACCACCACGTTGCCGGCCGCCACCACCCCGACGACAAATACCCCGGCTGGTGGGACAGCATGGTCGGCCCCGGCAAACCCGTGGACACCAACCGTTTCTTCGTTATCGGGCTCAACAACCTGGGCGGCTGTTCCGGCAGCACCGGCCCGTTGAGCACCAACCCCGAAAACGGACAGGAATACGGCGCGGACTTCCCCGTCGTTACCGTAAAAGACTGGATCAACAGCCAAGCCCTGCTGGCCGACCGCTTCGGCATCCGCCAATGGGCGGCCGTCATCGGCGGCAGCCTGGGCGGCATGCAGGCACTGCAATGGGCGATAGACTACCCCGACCGCGTGCGGCACGCGCTGGTGATTGCCTCAGCCACCCGCCTGTCGGCGCAAAACATCGCCTTCAACGATGTTGCCCGCCAAGCCATCATCACCGACCCCGACTTCCACGAAGGCCACTACCGCCGCTTCAACACCATCCCGCGCCGCGGGCTGCGCATCGCCCGCATGATGGGGCACATCACCTACCTAGCTGAAGAAGGCCTGGGCAGGAAATTCGGCCGCAGCCTGCACGACGGCATACGCTACGGCTACGGCGTGGAGTTCGAAATCGAATCCTACCTGCGCTATCAGGGCGACAAATTTGCCGAACGCTTCGATGCCAACACCTACCTGCGGATGACCAAAGTGCTGGACTACTTCAGCCCCGCCGCTGCCTTCGGCAACGACCTCGTTGCGGCACTGCGGCAAACCAAGGCCAAATTCTTCGTCGCCAGCTTCACCACCGACTGGCGTTTCGCCCCCGCACGCTCGCGCGCACTGGTCAAACACCTCGTCAAAGCCGGGCGCGACGTACAATACATCGAAGTCGAATCCAACCACGGCCACGATGCCTTCCTGATGACCGACCGCCCCTATATCGCCGCCGTGGCCGCATATATGGACAACGTTTACAAGGAGTTGCAGGCATGAACGAACTGCGCGACGACTTACGGCTGATTTACGACTGGATACCGGCGGGCAGCCGCGTGCTCGACCTCGGCTGCGGCCGCGGCGAACTGCTGTCCGCACTGGTTCGGGAAAAACAATGCACCGGCTACGGCGTGGAAATCGACACCGAAGGCGTGCTGGCTTCCATCGCCGCCGGCATCAACGTCATACAGGCCGACTTGGAACAAGGCCTGCAGGATTTCGACGACGACAGCTTCGACATCATCATCTTGAGCCAAACCATACAGGCGATGCAGAACACCGAAAACATCCTGCGCGACCTGACCCGCGTCGCCAAACAAGCCGTCGTCTCCTTCCCCAACTTCGGCTACTGGCGCAACCGCCTGCAAATCGCACTGGGCGGCCACATGCCCGTCAGCGAACGCATGCCCTACCAGTGGTACAACACCCCCAACATCCACTGGTGCACCCTGCACGACTTTGACGCACTGTGCGCGAAAAACAACATCCGCGTCCTCGAACGCGCCGTCATGACCGCAGGCAAACGAATCGAAACCCTGCCCAACCTCATGGGCAGCCTGGCATTTTACCGCGTCGGCTAAACCGCCCCGCCGCCCCATCCATACCGGAGAGGCCGTCTGAAAAGCACGGAATGCCTTTTCAGACGGCCTCGGAGATTTTTTATGGCATACCAAGTACTCGCCCGCAAATGGCGGCCGAAAACCTTCGCCGACCTCGTCGGACAGGAACACGTCGTCAAAGCCCTGCGCAACGCCCTGGAAAAAGGCCGCCTGCACCACGCCTACCTGCTCACCGGCACGCGCGGCGTGGGCAAAACCACCATCGCCCGCATCCTTGCCAAAAGCCTCAACTGCGAACACCCCAAAGAAGGCGAACCCTGCGGCCAATGCCAATCCTGCCGCGACATCGACACCGGCCGCTTCGTCGACCTGCTCGAAATCGACGCCGCCTCCAACACCGGCATCGACAACATCCGCGAAGTACTCGAAAACGCCCAATACGCCCCGACCGCCGGCAAATACAAAGTCTACATCATCGACGAAGTACACATGCTCTCCAAAAGCGCGTTCAACGCCATGCTCAAAACCCTGGAAGAGCCGCCCGAGCACGTCAAATTCATCCTCGCCACCACCGACCTGCACAAAGTCCCCGTTACCGTACTCAGCCGCTGCCTGCAATTCGTCCTGCGCAACATGACCGCCCAACAAGTGGCCGACCACCTCGCACACGTCCTCGACAGCGAACAAATTCCCTACGAAACCCCCGCCCTCGCCCTGCTCGGCCGTGCCGCCGCAGGCTCCATGCGCGACGCACTCAGCCTGCTCGACCAAGCCATCGCCATGGGATCGGGCAAAGTGGCCGAACAAGACGTGCGCCAAATGATAGGCGCGGTGGACAAACGCTACCTCTACGAACTGCTGCAAAGCATCGCCGGCCAAAACGGCGCGGCCCTGATGAACCAAGCGCGCGAATTGGCCGAACGCGCCGTCGGCTTCGACAACGCCCTGAGCGAACTCGCCCTCCTGCTGCAACGCATCGCCCTGCTGCAAACCGTACCCGCCGCCGTACCCGCCGACGACCCCGAATATCCCACCCTCAAACACCTGGCGGCACAACTGGGCGGCGAACAAATCCAGCTCTACTACCAATGCGCCATCCACGGCAAACAAGACCTCGGCCTCGCCCCCGACGAATACGCAGGCTTCGTCATGACCCTCCTGCGCATGCTGGCCTTCGCCCCCTTGGCCGCCCCGCCGCAGCACACCGGCGCGCAAATCGACGGCAGCGGGCTGCACACCCCGTCCGCAGCCCCTGCAAAGCAAACGCCGTCTGAAAACCTGCCCGCCTTTCAGACGGCCTCCACCGACACAGCACCCGTCCAAACGGCAGCCGCCACAAGCGACGACGATACCCCCCCGTGCCAAGAGTCCGCCGCAAGCGCACCGCAAACCCGTCTTTCAGACGGCCTCCACCCGTCAAAAGACGACAGGCCGTCTGAAAAAACACCTGACCAAACGGCAACAACCGCCACAAGCGACGACGACACCCCGCCATGGCAGGAACCCGCCGCAAACGCACCGCAAACCCGCCTCTCAGACGGCCTCCACCCGTCGGAAGACGACAGGCCGTCTGAACAAACGTCTGAACAAACGGCAGCCGCTACAAGCAACGACAACACCCCGCCATGGCAGGAACCCGCCGCAAACGCACCGCAAACCCGCCTTTCAGACGGCCTCCACCCGTCGGAAGACGACAGGCCGTCTGAACAAACGTCTGAACAAACGGCAGCCGCTACAAGCAACGACAACACCCCGCCGTGGCAGGAACCCTCCGCAAACACACCGCAAACCCGACTTTCAGACGGCCTCCACCCGTCAGAAGACGACAGGCCGTCCGAACACACCCTGCCCGCCAGTCCCGTAGCCTGGCAGTTGGAAGAAAGCACGCCCTTCGACGACATCCCGCCCGCCGACGAATACGCTTACTACGGCGACGACACCCTACCGCCCCTGCCGCAGGACGAAGGCATGGAAACAGGAGAAACCGGACATGAAGAAGGCGAAGACGAGGGCGAAAATGCGGACGACTTCGCCCCCCTGCCCGAGCTGAACGCCGCCAACTGGCATGCCGTCATCAAACGCCTCGGCAAACGGCTGGGGGCCGCGCAAATGCTGGCCGACCACATGGCCTGGACGGAAGACGACACCGCCGCCAACCGCATCCTGTTCGCCCTCAACGGCAACAGCCAGACCACCACCACCAAAGAATATTTCGACAAAATCAGCCAAACGCTGGCCGATGCCTACAACCGCCCCGGCCTGAGCATCCAAACCCAAGCCTGGCAGGACGGTGCGGGCTGGGAAACCCCAGCCATGCGCCGCGTCCGCCTGCAACACGAAGGCCGCGAGGAAGCACGCGGCCGGCTGGAAAACGACCCCGCCTGCCGCCGCCTGATGGCCGGACTCGAAGCGGCGGGCTGGGAAGCGGAAAGCCTGCAACTGGCGGAGAACCTCGAAAACTGATTTCCCGTCCGCCGCCCACCCGCAGCGGACACCCCTTTATCTTTAACCCTCAACACACAGGAGCATAAAACCATGTTTGGAAAAGCAGGACTGGGCGGCCTCATGCAGCAAGCCCAAAAAATGCAGGAAAATATGAAAAAAGCCCAAGCCGAGCTGGCCGTTACCGAAGTAAACGGCGAAGCGGGCAACGGCCTGGTCAAAGTCGTCATGACCTGCAACCACGAAGTCAAAAGCATCAGCATCAGCCCCGACCTGATTGCAGAAGCGGCCGAAGACAAAGAAATGCTGGAAGATTTGGTATTGGCTGCGGTAAACGCCGCCCACGAAGCCGCCGAAGACCTCACCTCGTCCACCATGGGCAAATTCACCCAAGGCCTGCCCGGCGGCATCGGCGACTTCTTCAAATAATTTTCAGACGGCCTCCATGCCGCCCGAAGATAAAAAGGCCGTCTGAAACTTTTCAGACGGCCTTTCCTTTAACTTAACTTCAATAAAACAAAAACTTGCTTAAATGCATATCCCAACCCGCCCCGCAAAATATTGCTGGCCGCCCTCTTGGCATTGCGGGATTCTGCCGACTGAAATAGAATGCACCCGTTTTTTAGAGTTTAGTCTCTAAACTCAACCCCAACTGATCATATCAGGATTTATCAAAGGACAACCATGACCACCCCATTCGTTCAGCAAAACAGCTACACCAAAGAAGAACTCTTAGCCTGCGGGCGCGGCGAACTTTTCGGCGCGGGCAATGCCCAACTGCCGATGCCCAACATGCTGATGATAGACCGCATCCTCGACATCAACGGCACCGGCGGCAAATACGGCAAAGGCGAAATCGTCGCCGAATTGGACATCAACCCCGACTTGTGGTTCTTCGGCTGCCATTTCGAGGGCGACCCCGTCATGCCCGGCTGCCTGGGCTTGGACGCCATGTGGCAATTAGTGGGCTTCTATCTGGGCTGGACGGGCGCGCCGGGACGCGGCCGCGCACTGGGCTGCGCCGAAGTGAAATTCAGCGGCCAAGTATTGCCGAAGCACAAAAAAATCACCTACCACATCCACATCAAACGCGTGATGAACAGCAAACTGGTGCTGGGCATCGCCGACGCCGAAATGAGCGTGGACGGTCGCAAAATATATGAAGGCAACGGCCTGCGCGTCGGCCTGTTCACATCTACCGACGACTTCTAACCATTTGCAACGGCAAAAGGCCGTCTGAAAAAAGCGTTCAGACGGCCGCCATTAAGGAGTATCCACTATGAAACGAGTAGTCGTAACCGGTATCGGCATCGTATCCAGCCTGGGCAACAACTACCGCGAAGTGCTCGAATCGCTGAAAAATCTGAAATCCGGCATTTCCTTTGACGAAAGCTACCGCGAAATGGGGCTGCGTTCAAACGTGGCAGGCAACATCAAAATCGACACCAAAGAACACATCGACCGCAAAATCCTGCGCTTTATGGGCGACGCGGCGGCCTATGCCTACATCGCCATGAAAGAAGCCATCGCCAACGCCGGGCTGACCGAGGAGCAGATTTCCAACATCCGCACCGGCATCGTAACCGGCAGCGGCGGCGCGTCTTCCGCCTCGCAAGTGGAAGCCGCCGACACCCTGCGTGCCAGCGGCGTGAAGCGCATCGGCCCTTACGGCGTAACCAAAACCATGGCCTCCACCGTGGCCGCCTGCTTGGCCACCCCTTTTAAAATCAAAGGCGTAAACTACTCCATCAGCTCCGCCTGCTCCACTTCCGCCCACTGCATCGGCCACGCCGCCGAGCTGATTCAGCTTGGCAAACAAGACATCGTGTTTGCCGGCGGCGGCGAAGAAGTATCTTGGCAGATGAGTTCCCTGTTCGACGCGATGGGTGCGTTATCGAGCAAATACAACGACACGCCCGACCAGGCCAGCCGCGCCTACGATGCCGACCGCGACGGCTTCGTGATTTCCGGCGGCGGCAGCATCTTGGTGATGGAAGAATATGAACACGCCAAAGCGCGCGGCGCGAACATCCTGTGCGAACTGACCGGCTACGGCGCGACTTCCGACGGTTACGACATGGTGCAGCCTTCCGGCGAAGGCGCGGTGCGCTGTATGCAGATGGCACTGGCGCAGCACGGCGGCAAAGTCGATTACATCAACGCCCACGGCACTTCCACGCCGGTCGGCGACACCAAAGAACTGGGTGCCATCCGCGAAGTGTTCTCCGGACAGGAAATCCCGTTTATCAGCTCCACCAAATCGCTTTCCGGCCACGCCCTCGGCGCGGCAGGTTCGAACGAAGCGATTTACTCGATTCTGATGATGCAGAACGATTTTGCCTGTGCCAGCGCGAACATCCAAAACTTGGACGAACAAGCAGAAGGCCTGCCGATTCTGCGCGAAAACAACGAGATGAAACTCAACGCGGTGATGTCCAACAGCTTCGGCTTCGGCGGCACCAATGCCACGCTGATTTTCAGCCGTGTCGATTGACCGACACCCCCGCTTGGTTTGAAATAAAAGAAAGCCTGCACGAGATGCAGGCTTTTTCACATTTTGAGGCCGTCTGAAAACCGTTTGCCTCCACGGGCAACCCTTTTTTCAGACGGCCTCACCTGCCGTTCGGCATCATTCATGAAAAATCAAACAAATCCGGCTGCGCCTGTTCGCCCGTCACCCGAACGTCGGCCTCGCCTTCAAAAAAGGTGATGTGCAGCTTTTGCCCCTGCTTCAACAGGGCGGCATCGCGTATCACTTGCCCGCGGCTGTTTTTCACCACCGAAAAACCGCGCGCCAAAATATGCTGCGGCGACACGGCCTGCAATAGGCCGGTCTGTTTTTCCAGCAGTTGGGCCTTATCGGCCATTATCCGCCGCCTGCCGCGCGCCAAATCCGCCTGCAACTGCGCCAACCGTGCATCCGCCTGCCGCGTGTCCGGACGCAAATGCCGCAGAAGCTGGCTTTGCCGCGCCACATTCTGCCTTTGGAAGCGGCAGACGGTTTGCAGCGCGTGGCGCAACTGCCGCGACAGCATTTCGGCCTGCACGCGCTGCGCGTCGAGCTTTTGGTGCGGATGGCGGATTTGCCGCGACAGCCAGTCTATCTTTTGGCTGGCATCGTAATAACGCTGCCGCAAGGCTTCTTTAAGACGGCCTTCCGCCTGCCGCAGGGATTGCAGCGATTCGGCACGGTTCGGACTGACGAGTTCCGCCGCACCTGTGGGTGTCGGCGCGCGCACGTCGGCCGCGAAATCGGCCAGCGTGAAATCGGTTTCGTGCCCCACGCCGCTGACGACGGGAATGCGGCAGGCGGCTATTGCGCGCGCAACCGACTCTTCGTTGAACGACCATAAGTCTTCGATGCTGCCCCCGCCGCGGCACACAATCAGCACGTCGCACTCCGCCCGTTCGGAGGCCGTCTGAACCGCACGGGCAATCTGTGCCGCGCTGTCCGCCCCCTGCACGGCGGCGGGATACACGATGACGGGTATTTCGGGTGCGCGCCGCTTCAGGGTGGAAACCACGTCGCGCAACGCGGCGGCGGCCAAACTGGTTACCACGCCGATGCGTTCGGGCCGTTCGGGCAGCGGACGTTTGCGTTCGGCGGCAAACAGCCCCTCGGCCTGCAATACGGCCTTCAGCCTTTCGTATGCCTCGTAAAGCCGCCCCAAACCCTTCAGCCGCACTTCGGATACCGTAATCTGAAATTCGCCCCGCGCCTCATAGATGCCGATGCGGCCGCACACTTCGACATGGTCGCCCTCCTTCAAGGCGGGAAACCGTTGCGCCGTGCCTTTAAACATCGCGCAGCGCACTTGGGCGTGGCTGTCTTTCAACGAAAAATAATAATGCCCGCTGGCGGCGCGGGTCAGGTTGGAAACCTCGCCCGCAATCCACAGCCCGGCCAGGTTGTCTTCCAACAGGTTTTTGGCCAGGCGGTTGAGTTCGGAAACGGATAAGGCGGTGAAGGCGAAGAGGTCGGACATGGCGGAAACGGGCAAAAAAGCGCGATTATAAGGGAATTGATGCCTCAAAATGCATCAGGCCGTCTGAAAACCCGCCTTTTGCCCGAACCCATGCTTTCAGACGGCCTCCGAACTGCCTTGAATGATAATTCTTGTGAAATACATGACGTATTTTGTTATAATACGGCACCCTGTTTTCATATAAACCTTTTGGAGAGAAAAAATGTCTGAGAATACCCCGCAACAACCTGCTCCGACCCCCGCAACCAGCGACAAACGCATTATTGCCGCTGTTTTGGCCTTTTTCTTGGGTGGCTTAGGTGTTCATAAATTTTACCTGGGCGTAAACAAGGTCGGTGTGATTTACCTGCTGATTACCATTTTGGGTTCGTTCATCTTCGTCGGCCCGCTCGTTACCTTCATCTTCTGCATCATCGACATCGTCAAATATCTGAAATGCACGCCCGAAGAGTTTGAGCAAACTTACGTCATCGGTAAAAAAGAGTGGTTCTAAGCCCTCGCCGATACCGCTGAAAACTGCCCTGCCGGGGCAGTTTTTTTACCCGTTCCGATACCCCATCCGCCATGCCGCTGACCCGCCGCCAATTCCTCTACAGCTCCGCCGCACTTGCCGCCGCGTCCGCCGCCTCATGGCAACTGTGGCGCGGCCTCAATGCCCTGCCGCCCATCCATGTAAACCGCGTCGGCCTGCCGCTCGGCCATGCCCTGCGCGACAATGCCCTGCCGCCGCAGGCAAAATCCGAACACCGCTGCGACATCCTGATTCTGGGCGGCGGCGCAGCCGGTTTGAGCGCGCTGTGGTATCTGGCCAAACACGGTCGGCGCGACATCCTGCTGGCCGAAGGCTTCGAACGCAACGGCAACAACGCCGCCTACCGCCGCCAAAACCTCGCCGCCCCGTCCGGCGCGCACTATCTCGCCCTGCCTTCGGAAGAAAGCGTTTACGTCCGCGAAATGCTGCACGATTTGGGCATCATGGCAGGCGGCCGCTTCAACGAAACCGATTTGGTTTACGCTCCGCAGGAAAGGCTGCTGTACCAAGGCGGCTGGCGCGACCATCTCGCCCCGCAGGATGCCGACGGCAAACGCTTCTTCGCCCTCACAGGCCGTCTGAAAACCGCCTACGGCCGCGACGGGCGCAAAATCTTCGCCATCCCGATAGACCTCTCCTCGCAAGACGAAGAATGGCGGCAGCTCGACACATTGACTTTCGCCCAATGGCTGCAACATCAAAACTACCGCTCCGCCGAACTGCTCTGGTATCTCGACTACTGCTGCCGCGACGACTACGGCGCAGGCATCGCCGAAGTATCCGCCTTTGCGGGGCTGCACTACTTCTGCGCGCGCGGCGACCATGCCGACACCGTGCTCACTTGGCCGGAAGGGCTGGCTCACCTCTCCGAAGCCCTGCGCCGCCGCAGCGGCCTGCAAACCCTGCCCCGCCTGCCCGAACAGCCGCAATGGCGTTTCGACCCGCCCGCTTCCTGCGACGTTTCCGCAGTCAAAATCGAAGAGCTTCCAAACGGCGTAAACGTTTGGCTGAGGCACAATGTCAGCGGCGAAACCGTATCCGTCCTCGCCAACCGCGTCATTTGCGCCATGCCGCTGATGGTGGCGGCCCGCATCACTTCCCGCCCCGAATATTACGGCCTGCACACGCCCGACTACGCGCCTTGGCTGGTCGGCAATTTCGTCATAAACCGTTTCCCCGCCGAAATCGGCCGCAGCGAAACCGCCTGGGACAACGTCGTGTACGGCAGCCCGCACCTGGGCTACGTCTCCGCTGCAAACCAATTCATCCGCACCGCCAAGCCCGAACGTGCCGTTTTCACCTCCTACACCGCTTTCGGCGGCAGAAAGGCAGGCGAATCGCGCCGGATGCTGCTGCACGCGCCGTCTGAAGAACTGCTGCCGTATGCCGCACACGATTTATTGCAGGCGTACGGCAACCGCTTTTTCGGGCATGTCGAACAAATCGACCTCACCGTGCGCGGCCACGGCATGAGCATCCCCCACCCCGGCTACCTGAACCGCCCGCAACTTTTGCAACTGCGGCGGCACAACTCACCGCTGCTGTTTGCCCACAGCGATTTGAGCGGTTATTCGGTATTTGAAGAGGCCGTTTATTGGGGCGTGGAGGCGGCAAAAAAAACATTGGATGCCGTCTGAAAAACCATGGCAATCCGTATCGATTTAACGTAAGCTAATAACATATCTTGTACTGCGTATTGACCACTATGTCATATCAAACCCATGCTGCCGCCTATACCGCCTTCAAAGACTTTTATCAGGAAGAATTGGAGGCCAACCCGCTTTACCGACACCTTATCGAAGCTTTGAAACATGCCTCTTCCATGCCTGCCGGGCAATATAAGGAGGCCATTGCGGATTTACACGAATTCGAACGGAAGTGCTTCAAAAATGCCTATAGCCGGCTGAACCAACTGTCTTACGGGCATGCGGTGGAGATTATCCGGCCAAACGATTTTTTCTTTTTCCGCAGCCAGTTTAAACCGACAGCTTCATCGGAGAACGATGACGGCTAGTTTCAGACGGCCTATCCGCCGGTCATACCCTCCCGTTGCGGGTTTTATGCAGGCAAACCGGTTCTGCCGTATCGTTACCGTACTTTGACGCCCAAAACTTGGCCGAACCTTTGATACAAAGCCAACATCGGTTTTTAGCTGCCCACGCCTTCCACCCGATAGCGGCAGTACGCTTCATCTACCGTGGCGACTTTGCGCTTGCCGTCGGGAAACAATCAGAGGCCGTCTGAAAAATATTCTTCAGACGGCCTCTTCACGGTTACGGCTTATTTACGCGTTTTCTTCGGCACGCGCTTTTCACTTTTGGTTTTCGGCTTGGCCTTCCGGCTTGTTTTCTCTGCCTTGGCCTGCTTTTTCTTATCCGCTACCAACGTGATTTTTCCGTTTACCGTCCGTAAAGAACGTGCGGCTTTCTTCCCGCCTTCATTATCCTTTCCTTTTTCAGACGGCCTCTGTTCCGACTTACCCCTGCCGCAGGCCTTTTTCGGTTTTTCCTTTTCGGCAGCCCGTTCCGACACGGCGCGCTTGCGGCCTTTGCTGCCGCCGCTGATCAGTGTCAAATCGATTTTGCTGGTATCCAAATCGGCACGCGCCACTTTGACTACCACACGGTCGCCCATCTCAAAACGTATGCCGCTGCGTTCGCCTTCTATCCGCATCACTTCGGGGCGGTAGTTGAAATAATCCTCGCCCAGATCGCTGATGTGCACCAGTCCTTCGATATAGATGTCGTCCAAAGTAACGAAGAGGCCGAAATTGGCCATGCCGCTGATTCTGCCGCCAAACACCTCGCCTACTTTGTCGCGCATATAGTAGGTTTTCAGCCAGTTTTCGACATCGCGGCTTGCCTCGTCGGCACGGCGTTCGCATGCGGAAGTATGAACGCCCGCTTCGTTCCAAGACTGCGGCGCATAGGCTCCGCCCTCCAATACCGCCTTAATCGCGCGGTGTACCATCAAATCGGGATAACGGCGGATAGGCGAGGTGAAGTGGGCGTAATGTTCGTATGCCAGGCCGAAATGCCCTTCATTCCGCGCTTCGTATACGGCCTGCTGCATAGAGCGCAACAACATGGTCTGTATCAGCTCGCGGTCGGGCCGGTCGGCAATCTTGTCCGCAAGTTGAGCATAATGTTTGGGCATCGGCTTGTCGCCGCCACCCAGGCTCAATCCCAACAGTGCCAGCTGTTCGCGCAAGGCGGCCAATTTTTCCGGCGTCGGACCCAAATGGTTGCGGAACAACCCGTGGTGTTTGTGTTTCAGCAGGAAATTGGCCGCGCAGACATTCGCCGCCAGCATACATTCCTCAATCAGTTTGTGGGCATCGTTACGCACCACGGGGATTATCCGTTCGATTTTGCCCTTATCGTCAAACAACATCTGCGTTTCGACGGTTTCAAACTCCATCGCACCGCGTTTATGCCGTTTGCTTTGCAGGATGTGGAACAGCTTATGCAAGGTTTCCAACTGTTCCTTATGCGGATATTCGCCGCCCCCTTCCAGCCACTGCCATACTTGGGTATAGGTCAGCCGCGCATGGGAGCGCATCACGGCGGGATAAAAACGGTATTCTTTAACATTACCCGCATAAGTAATGGTCATGTCGCAAACCATGCACAGGCGCTCGACATCGGGATTCAGCGAACAAATGCCGTTGGACAAACTCTCCGGCAGCATGGGAATCACGCGGCGCGGGAAATACACGCTGGTGGCGCGCTGATAGGCATCCTTATCTATCGCATCATCCGGCCGGACATAATGGCTGACATCGGCAATCGCCACCACAAGGCGGTAATTGCGGCCGATTTTTTCGGCAAATACGGCATCGTCAAAATCGCGTGCCGTTTCGCCGTCTATCGTCAGCAGCGGCAAATCGCACAAATCCTCCCTGCCCTTCCTGTCCGATGGGTGCACTTTTTCCGGAATCTTGGCGGCAGCACGAAGGCAGCCGTCGGAAAACTCGTGCGGCAGCCGGTGTTTGCGGACGGCAATTTCGATTTCCATCCCGCTGTCGGCATAATCGCCCAAAACCTCCGACAATCTGGCCACGGCAGGCTGATGATTGTGCGGATAACTTTCAATCTTCGCCGACACCACCTGGCCGGACTTCGGCTGCAATTCGGCAACAGAATCCGGTTCCAGCAAAATCGGCTGCACCAGCCGCTTATCCTCCGGCTCCATAATCGCCACGCCGCGCTCGATGTAAAAACGGCCGACCACATCGGTTTGCGCGCGCTCGATAATGTCCAGCACCTGCCCTTCGCGCCGCCCCCTTCTGTCCACCCCTGCCGGACGGACGGTAACGATGTCGCCATGCATCAAATCGCGCATCTGACGCTCATACAATACAAAATCGGCCTGCTTGGGCTGCTTATCCAGCGGCACGGCAAATCCGAAACCGTCTTTATGCGCCTCCACACGGCATTTCACCAACTCCAACTTTTCCGCCACGCACACCGCGCCGCGACGGTTAATCAACACCTGCCCGTCGCGCGCCATGGCTTTCAGGCGGCGTTCGAAAAATTCATACTCATCCGCACGGATAGACAACTTTTCCGCCAGCACGGCGATACTCAGTGGCACACCTTCCGCTTCCAAAATTTCAATCACCCATTCGCGGCTGGGCAGAGGAAATTCATAACGCTGCTGCTCTCGGGCTAAAAACGGGTCTTTTTCCCGCAAACTTAATACCTTAACCTTTTTCTTCATTTTTACCTCGTTTTTATCATTGACATTCTTTCGCGAGGATATATAATGCCCGCTTCCGTTTTCCGTTACTTTAACGCAAGACGGTTATTAAAGCAAAGCCCAGGTGGCGGAATTGGTAGACGCGCTAGCTTCAGGTGCTAGTGTCCTTACGGGCGTGGAAGTTCGAGTCTTCTCCTGGGCACCATCAAATACTTTGCTTTTTATTTTATATTGCCCAGGTGGCGGAATTGGTAGACGCGCTAGCTTCAGGTGCTAGTATCCTCACGGGTGTGGAAGTTCGAGTCTTCTCCTGGGCACCAAAAACAAATACTGCCGTTAAGGCAGTTTTTTATTTCCGCTTTCGAATTTGCATTGAGGCCGTCTGAAAACTTTTTCAGACGGCCTTTAAACTTTCCGTTCAATCCGATTATTCCATCGGCGGATACACGCCTATCTGCCACAACAAAGACAAATTATCAAACTGGTTAAACTCCTTAACCACCTTTCCGCTTTTCAGACGGTAAAGGTTCATGGCAGAAATCCTTACCTCCTTGCCGCCGGGCTTGATTCCCTGAAACTCACCCAGGTGCGTTCCCGAAATATTGAAACGGGCGGCCACCACATTGCCTTCCCCGACCAACTCCTGCAATTCCCAGCGCACATCGGGAAAACCTGATTTCAAAGCAGCCAAAATCTCCAAATATCCTGACGGCCCCGTATGCTCCCTGCCGGTAATGACCGAATTGAAAACAGCATCCGGAGCAATCAATTCCACCGCCAATTTAGGCGACGCACTATTTAGCAACTCGACAAATTTCTGCATAAATGCATGATTACCGATCTGGCTCATAAAAATTTCCACACCTTTGTTTGCAGCAAGGGCCGCATCATACCCTGAAAGTAAAATTTATGTAATTGCATGTAGTCAAAATAACCGCCTTCAGTCGGAACAGGGAAAAACCAACCGCTTCAATAAAAAATCTACGAAGCATCCAACCTTGACCTGCATCAAAGCCAATGAAAAGGATTCGCTTATAATCGCCCCCGCTTGACAACGGGATTCTATGTAATCGGCCGATAAAATCGGTGAAATTTGCGAATCTCCATAGCGGCAGGCAAGTTTTCTTTCCTTTCCTCTTGATGTGTGTGTGTTTGGGTGTGGCAGTAATACCGCCACACCATTTTTTTTGCGCCCGATTTTCCCGCTGCCGAATTTTTCAGACGGTCTACACCAGTCCTTCCTTCTATTGCATACAGCCGATATGTCGTGATACCGTTCGCAAACTGATAACTACTTGGAAGCACCATGCAGGAACAGCAAAAACACTTCGCCACCCAAGACGGCACCGAACTTTTCTACCGCTACCGACCCGCTGCCGACGGCTCGGCCGATAAAGCCATCGTGCTGTTCCACCGCGGCCACGAACATTCCGGCCGGATGATGTTTGTTGCCGACGAACTCGGTTTCGACGATTTTGCCTATTTCGCATGGGACGCGCGCGGTCATGGCCATAGCCCCGGC
Organism: Neisseria sp. P0008.S010; assembly: GCF_051962715.1. Taxonomy (NCBI): domain Bacteria; kingdom Pseudomonadati; phylum Pseudomonadota; class Betaproteobacteria; order Neisseriales; family Neisseriaceae; genus Neisseria; species Neisseria sp. P0008.S010. Next base: position 83,530 of record NZ_JBQCVA010000001.1, on the reverse strand, counting down.
GAACGCGGCGACAGCCCCAGTATCGGTACTTCCGTTGCCGATGTGGACGACTTTATCCGCCACATCCAAAGCGAATACGGCATCAAACCTGAAAACATCTGCGTGATCGCGCAAAGCGTCGGCGCGGTATTGGTGTCCACTTGGCTGCACGACTACGCGCCGAAAATCCGCTGCGCCGTATTGGCATCGCCCGCATTCAAAGTCAAACTCTACGTTCCCTTCGCCCGCACCGGCCTGAAAATCATGCAGAAATGGCGCGGCAATTTCTTTATGAACAGCTACGTCAAATCCCACTACCTGACCCACAATAAAGAACGCCAAGACAGTTTCAACCAAGACCCGCTGATTACCCGCGCTATTTCCGTGCGCATCCTGCTCGGTTTGTATGAAGCCGCCGAACGCGTCGTCGCCGACGCGCAGGCGATTACCACGCCCTTGCAGCTTTTGATTTCCGGCAGCGACTGGGTGGTTCACCACAAACCGCAACACGATTTCTACAACCGCTTGGGCAGCCGCATCAAAGAACGCCATATCCTGCCCGGCTTCTATCACGACACTTTGGGCGAGCAAAACCGCGAAATCGCCTTTGTCGAAATGCGCCGCTTTATCCGCCAGCGTTTCGACAACCCACCCCTACCGGTTGATCTGACCCAAGAGCACCTACACGGCGACAGCCGCCGTGAAGCCGACGAATTGGCAACACCTTTGTCTATTTGTTCGCCGCGCGGCGTATTCTGGGCGGTTTACCGCGCCGCCCTCGACCTTGGCGCGCGCTGGAGCGAAGGTTTGAAAATCGGCAAGGAAACCGGCTACGACTCCGGCAGTACGCTTGATTATGTGTACCGCAACCAGCCGCAGGGCAGCAATGCCTTTGGTGTGGCGGTGGACAAACACTATCTCAACGCCATCGGCTGGCGCGGCATCCGCCAACGCAAAACCAATATCGGCAAAGCGATTCAGACGGCCTCTGCCAAGCTGCGCGAAGCGGGCAAACCCGTACACGTTCTCGATATTGCCTCGGGGCACGGCCGTTATGTGCTCGACGCGCTGACTGCCGATACTTTGCCCGATTCCGTGCGCCTGCGCGATTACAGTCCGATTAACGTCGAAGCCGGACGCAAGCTGATTGCCGAACGCGGCCTGCAAGACACGGTTACTTTCAACGAGGTCAATGCCTACGACCGCGCCAATTATCAGGATTTGCAACCCCGTCCTACGCTGGGCATCGTTTCCGGCCTGCACGAATTGTTTGCCGACAACGATTTGATTTTAAACTCGCTCTACGGCTTCGGCGATGCGATTGAAACGGGCGGCTACCTGATTTACACCGGACAGCCGTGGCATCCGCAGCTCGAAATGATTGCGCGCGCGCTGACCAGCCACAAAGCAGGCAGTCCGAACTGGGTAATGCGCCGCCGCAGCCAGCAGGAAATGGATCAGTTGGTCGAGAAAGCCGGTTTTGAAAAAATCCATCAGTGGATAGACGAAGACGGCATCTTTACCGTGAGTCTGGCTGTGAAGAAATAAACCTTTTCGCTCTCTACAGCATCAACCGCTTGTCCGAAATATATTCACAAATCATAAAAAGGCCGTCTGAAAACCACATTTCGCGTTTCAGACGGCCTTTTTATAGCCTGAACATCTTCCCGTACGGCAACCCACATCACATATATAAAACGGTATTGACTCGGAAATCCGAACAGTGCTTATTCACAAAGAATGCCGATTTGGTCGGTATGGTAGTAGGACAGGTAGAGTTTCTCGTCCTTTTTGTTCAGGAATACATACGCCAGGGGTTCGTAGCTGTCCTGGTCAGTGGAGTGCAGGCTGCTTTTTAGGGCTTTGAAGCCGTTAAAAAGCAGCCTGCACTTTTTCAGGTAGCCTGTTAGGGGCTACCTGAAGGCTGAAACCGCGTGCGTGCGTTCCGCACATACCCTACCGCGCAGGCTACGCTTGCTGGATGATTCAATCTGGGTCAAAGAGATTAAAGAAGTTTTCGATGCTATCCGCAATTATTCTCCATTCAAGATTTCCATCATCCCAAAAAATGATTCTTGGCATTTCTCCATTAAGAAAATCCATACAAAATGGATTACCAGTGCCATCAGTTGCAAAACAAATGGCCTTACTTGGAATATAGTTAGAACCTAAACTATATTGATTCAAGTTTGATAAGTTAGATGAATAAAGTTCATCATCAGCTTCAAGGTAGTTTTCTAAAATATTTTTACTTTCTCTTGTTAATTGTTTTTCTGTCGTAAATATATCAGAAATTTCTGTTTCAAGAAGATTGCCAAATTGGTCTAGTTCTTCTTTTAATGTTCCACCATCTTTAAATTTTTTAGATAGCTTAAAGTAGATTTTTGGAATATTCATTATTACCTCTAGTTGGTATTGTTAAATAAAATTTTTCTGTTTTGCGTATGCAATAACCTTTGCAATAGCATCCTCGCAAGCATCTCCAAATAAGTTTCTAATATCTTCAATATCTTTAAGAAGACGATCTTTAAAATCTAGGTTTGAAGCAGCATCAAGTCTCATAGATTGTTTGCCTTGCGCATAATGCCGTCCAACAACTGATGCTCTTCAGCATGCGCCTTCGCTTTATCTTGAATTTATCTCGTCAACGGACGGTACGCCAAAAATGGGCAACCGGCCCCGCACCTTCTCCCAAACGCCAGCTCCGTCCCGCATCTATCGCGCCGTGCAGGTAACTTTTGGCGGCGGCAACGGCCAAAGGCAACTGTCGGCGGTGCGGGTAGAGCGCGGCAATCGCGCTGGACAAAGTGCAACCCGTGCCGTGCGTATGACGGGTATCGATGCGGCTGTTGATGAAGCATTGCGGATCGGCATCCGGCCGCACCAGCCAATCGCGGGCGAACTCCCCGCTCCAATGGCCGCCTTTGAGCAATACGGCTTTCGCGCCCCGTTTCAACAACATTTCCCCCTGCCCCAACATTTCTGTTTCATCTTGCGGCAGCGTTTTTCCGGTCAGCTGCGCGAGTTCGTTCAGGTTCGGTGTCAGCAGGTCGGCCAGAGGCATCAACTCGGACAAAATGGTTTCGACGGTATTTTCCAACGCCAGTCTGTCGCCCGAAGTGGCTACCAGCACGGGATCGGCAACGACAAACGGCGCGGGATGACGGCGCAACACGTCGGCTACGGTACGGATGGTTTCCGTATCGGGCAGCATGCCGATTTTTACCGCGTCGATGCGGATGTCGGAAAACACCGATTCGCACTGCTGCCGTACCATTTCGGCCGGAACGGTATGCACGCCCTGCACGCCTTTCGTGTTTTGGGCGGTAACGGCGGTAATGACGCTTGCGCCGTATGCGCCCAACGCGCCGAAGGTTTTCAAATCGGCCTGTATGCCCGCGCCGCCGCCGGAATCGGAGCCGGCAATGGTCAAAACGCGCGGGAAAGGCTTGTCTGCATAAATCATGTCGCTCTCCTTGCAAATATGCTGGCCTTCCCGTTTTACGGGGCGAGACGTTCTTTCAACCAAAGGCCGTCTGAAAGCCTGTATCGGATGCGGTCGTGCAGCCTGCTCGGCCGCCCCTGCCAGAATTCGACGAGGTCGGGGATAACGATGTAGCCGCCCCAATGCGGCGGGCGCGGCACGTTCAGTGGATGTTTCAAACCAATGGCGGCGGCGCGTTTGACCAGCACGCTTTTGTCGGCAATCACGCTGCTCTGCTCGCTCGCCCACGCCCCGATGCGGCTTGTATAGGGGCGGCTGGCGAAATATTCGTCGGACGCGGCGGCATCCAATTTTTCCACCCTGCCCTCAACGCGCACCTGCCGTTCCAGCTCGGGCCAGAAAAACGTCAGTGCGGCAAACGGGTGTGCGGCCAGAGACTGCCCTTTCCGGCTTTGGTAGTTGGTGAAAAACACAAAACCGCGCGGATTGACTTCCTTCAATAAAACCATGCGGCTGTTCGGCCGGCCGTCGGTGCCGACGGCGGCCACATTGACGGCGGTCGGCTCGTTTACCTGCGCCGTCATGGCTTCGTTCAGCCATTGTTCGAATTGAACGATCGGGTCGGCCGCGCAATCTTCCTCCGACAACTGCCGCTTGCTGTAATCTTCGCGTATGCCGTGCAAATCCATAATGACTCCTCAAAATTAGCCCTGCCGTTCCCATTATACGCCGCAGGCCGTCTGAAAACCTTTCAGACGGCCTGCCGATTGTTAAAAAGCTATTTCCAATAACGCCACCACGGCGCATCGTCGCTCCTCCATTCCTGCTGCAAATAAGGGCTTTGCGGGAAGTTTTGCTGCAAAATGCGGCGGGTATCGTCCGCCAACTGCTGGCGGTTCATTTTGCGGTAGGACACTTCCATAATCGCCAAGGCCTCTTCCGTGAAGCGGGTATTCTGGAAGCCCGTAATGATATTCTGCGCACGGTTGGCAGCGGCCAGATGTGCGCCGCGTTTGGCGTAATAACGGGCGACGGAAATTTCGTTACCCGCCAGCGCATCGACCAGTTTTTCCATCTGCTTGGACGCTTCTTCGACATATTTGCTCTGAGGATAACGTTGAACCAGCTCGGCAAACGCCTGATAGGCCTCGCGGTTGGCTTTCGGGTCGCGGTCGGACCAGTCTTGGGAAGCCAGCTTGTTCAAGAACGATTTGTCTTCGTTAAACAAAATCAAACCCTTCAGGTAAAGGGCATAATCCATATTCGGATGCTGCGGATGCAGGCGTCGGAAGCGTTCGACCGCCGCCAATGCTTTTTCGCGTTCCTCGTCCTTGTAGTAGGCATAGGCTGTGTCCAACTGAGCCTGCTGCGCATAACGCCCCTGAGGGAAACGCGATTCCAAAAGTTCATATAACTTGACAGCCCGCGTATAATTGCTGCTGTTTAACTCATCTTGCGCCTCGGCATACAACTTCTCGACCGGCCAATCCTGGGTAATCTGCGCATCTTTGTCGGAAGTTCCCTTGTTGGCGGCACAACCGCCCAGCGCGATACCCAAAGCTACTACTAAAAGAATTTTTTTCATGCAGAACTCTTCCTTTGAAAATGCCGCCGATTATAACGACGATTTCGATTTTGGTGCAGCCCCCACTGCGGAAAGTTGTCTAAATTTAACCGTCCCCCTCGAATATGCCGGCCTGAGGCTCGATGCCGCGCTGGCCAAACTGCTGCCCGACTACTCCCGCTCGCGGCTGGCCGACTGGATTAAAGAAGGTGCGGTGTCGGTAAACGGCAAACCGGCCAAACCGAAAGACAAACTCATCGGCGGCGAGAAGCTGGCCGTGCAAATCCGCGAAAGCAACGAAACCCTGGCCTTCACGCCCGAAGCGATGGATTTGGACATCATATACGAAGACGACAGCGTCATCGTCTTGAACAAACCCGCCGGACTGGTCGTCCACCCGGCGGCGGGCAACTGGTCCGGTACGCTGCTCAACGGCCTCTTGGCGCACTGCCCCGCGCTGCAAAACATCCCGCGCGCAGGCATCGTCCACCGCTTGGACAAAGACACCAGCGGACTGATGGTCGTGGCCAAAACCCTGCCCGCGCAAAACCACTTGGTGCAGCAGCTGCAAACCCGTACCGTCAAACGCATCTACCGTGCCGTTGCCGACGGCATCGTGCCGTTCGACGGCAAAATCGAAACCCAAATCGGACGCGACCCGCACAACCGCGTCAAAATGGCGGTGGTAAAATTCGGCGGCAAAGAAGCCGTTACCCACGTCAAAGTCTTGGAACGCTACCAGGCGCACAGCTACATCGAATGCTCGCTGGAAACCGGCCGAACCCACCAAATCCGCGTCCACATGCGCGAAGCCAAGCATCCGCTGGCGGGCGATCCCGTTTACGGCAACCCGCGCCATCCCTGCTCCGACACGGTAAAAACCGAAATCAAGGCATTGGCCCGACAGGCATTGCACGCCTACCGCCTGAGTTTCATCCACCCGCAAAGCGGCGAGGAAATGCAGTTTGAAGCCCCGCTGCCACAGGATATTTACCACCTGCTGTCCGTATTGCGTCTGGAAAGCGGCCTCGACTCCCCGCTCAGCCGCGAAGAAGAATGGCGGAACAAACTCGATGACGATGACGACGACTGGAATGAAGACGACTACGATGTCGAAATCGTTTATGTCAAAGAATAAGGTTTTCAGACGGCCTTTCAGGTTTGGGGCCGTCTGAACCCTTTTCAGACGGCCTCCCCTTATCTAAAAATCCTATTTAAACAGCAAAATCAACACCAAAGCCACGGCAATTACCGCCAACCACAAGCTCTGCCGCTGCTGGATTTTCACCAAATGGACATAGGCATCGCGCATTTCCTTCTGCCGCGCCTCGTCCACCAGCGCATTCAGTTTGCGCGGCAGGGCGGGCAGCATTTCCGCCCAATCCGGTGCTTCGTTCTTCAAATTGCGCCAAAAGGCTTTCGGCCCGACCTGCTCGTTCATCCATCTCACCAAAAACGGTTTAGCCGTCACCCACAAATCCAAATCGGGCTCCAACTGCCGCCCCAGCCCCTCGATATTCAACAGCGTTTTCTGCAGCAACACCAGCTGCGGCTGGATTTCGACGTTAAACCGCCGGCTCACTTCAAACAGCCGCATTAAAACCAAACCGAAGGAAATTTCGGAAATCGGCTTGTTGAACACCGGCTCGCACACTGCGCGTACCGCCGCTTCCAACTCCTCCGCCCGCGTTTCGGGTGGCACCCAGCCCGACTCGATGTGCGCCGTAGCGACACGGTGGTAGTCGCGGTTGAAGAAAGCCAGAAAGTTAATCGCCAAATAACGCTTGTCGTAATCCGTCAGGCTGCCGACGATGCCGAAATCCAACGCGATATAGCGGTTGTCGGCCGACACCAAAATATTGCCCGGATGCATATCGGCATGGAAGAAGCCGTCGCGGAACACCTGTGTGAAAAAAGTTTCCACACCGTATTCCGCCAACCTGTGCAAATCCTGCCCCTGCGCCCGCAAGGCGGCAATATCGGAAACCGGCGTGCCGTCCATCCATTCGATGGTCAGCACGTCGCGGCTGCAATAATCATAAAACACCTTAGGCACAATCAGCATTTCGCTGTCTTTGAAATTACGGCCGAGCTGGCTGCAATTGGCCGCTTCGCGCATCAAATCCAACTCGTCGTGCAAATACTTGTCGAATTCCTCCACCACTTCGCGCGGCCGCAGGCGTTTGCCGTCGGCAAACAACCGCTCCACCCAACCCGCACCGAAACGCAGCAGTGCCAAATCCTGCTCGATAACCGGCAGGATGTCCGGCCGCAACACTTTTACCGCCACACGTTCGCCGCCGTGCAGCCGCGCCTTATGCACCTGCGCCACCGACGCGCTGGCTACCGGCTGCGTTTCAAACTCGGCATAAAGTTCCGCAATCGGCTTGCCGAAGGCCTTTTCAATCTGACGGCGCGACAAATCCGCATCGAAAGGCGGTACTTTGTCCTGCAATTTGGCCAATTCCACCGCATAATCGTGCGGAATCAGGTCGGGGCGGGTGGAAAGGACCTGTCCGAATTTCACAAACACCGGCCCCAGGCTTTCCAAAGCCAGCCGCAACCGCACAGGCAGGGGCTCACCCACCGAATCGCGCGATTGCGGCAGAGCGGCCAGCAACCTGCGCTGCCAACCCTTTTTCGCCAACGGGACAAACAGTTCGGCCAAGCCGTAGCGGCGGACGGTTTTCCAAAGGGTATTGCTGCGTTTCAACCATTTCATACGTTATCTCGGGAGCATCGGACACAAAGGAGCGCGATTATAAAGCACGCCGGCAAGAACAGTTTGAAATGTTGCTTTTTCCAATCAACTTTCTGACCGATATAAATAAATAACCGCAAAAATCTTGACGAACGAAAGGAATATCATAACAATCCAAGTTCTTTTCAACAACAAACCAAAGAGAGATACAAATGAAAACATCCGCTTTACTGGCATCCCTGTTGACCGCATTGGCATTGTCCGCTTGTGGCGGAGATTCCGGTTCTACAAATTCTGCCAGCGCCACCGGTGGCAACGCAGCTACCAGCGGTTCAGTTTGCGACGAATATGAAAAAGCATTTGCCGATTCTATCGCCAATGTCGATGCGGCCACTAAAGCAGAACTGCAAAAATCATTCGAACAAGGCAAAGAGGCGATGAAAAACCTGCCTGCCGACCAGCGCGATGCAGCTTGTAAAGAATCCCTGAATGCCCTGAAAGGTACTCCTTCAGCTGCCGACACGGCCGAGGATGCTAAAGAAACTGCTTCCGAAGCTGCAGAAGAAGCTAAAGAAGCCGCCTCTGAAGCTGCCGAAGAAGCCGCTTCTAAATAACCCGCACAGATTCGTCTATCCAAGCCGTCTGAAAACCCTTTTTCGAAACAGGGTTTCAGACGGCCTCTTTCCATGAGTTGCCATATCGGGAGAACATTATGCAGGGCGACCTCCTTCCCATTGTTATCGGCTCGATTGTCGGCGGACTGTTCGGCGGGATTTTATCAATCGTTATATTGTGGGTAATGTCAAACAAAGCGCAACGCACCTACCCCGCACTCTCCGTCCCCGTGCCCAACGGCGCGCGTTACAGCCCCGATTTCGAACTGTGGGCGCAGTTGAATAAATACCGCCGCACGGAAGAAAACTGTTACACCAAAGGCCACGGCCTGCTGACCAGCTCCACCGAAATCCGCTTTCACGGCAACGAGATGGAAATCGTAGAAGTCGTCAATTTCCTGTTTGCCAAGCGGCGTTTCGCCATCAACGCCCCGGTGATGTTCGGCAAACCCGTGCGCCGACACAAAATCAAACAAATCAACAAACTGCTGGAACACTGGCAATGCCCGCCCATCGAATTCGGCAAACCGTCGGACGGCTTGCGCTTCAACCGCTAAACCGCCCGCATCGCAGGCCGTCTGAAGATATTTTTCAGACGGCCTGCGGTATAATCGCGCCCGAATAAAACCAAGGAACACACAAACATGGAACAAACCATCGAACGCGAAAGTATGCAATACGATGCCGTGATTGTCGGCGCAGGGCCTGCCGGGCTGAGCGCCGCCATCCGCCTGAAGCAACTGGCCGGAAAAGACGGGCGGGAAATCAGCGTCTGCGTTGTGGAAAAAGGCTCGGAAGTCGGCGCGCACATTCTGGCCGGCGCGGTCATCGACCCGAAAGCCTTAAACGAACTGCTGCCCGGCTGGCGCGAAAACGGCGCACCGCTCGACTGCCCCGTCAGCGAAGACAAGGTACTCTTCCTCACCAAACAGCGGGCGTTCAAACTGCCCGTTACCCCCTGCTTCCAAAACCACGGCAACTATGTCATCAGCCTCGGACTGCTGACCCGCTGGCTGGCCGAACAGGCGGAAAACCTCGGCGTGGAAATCTATCCCGGCTTTGCCGCCGCCGAAATCCTGTATCACGCCGACGGCTCGGTCAAAGGCATCGTCACCGGTAACATGGGCGTGGGCAAGGACGGCGAAGCGACCGAAATGTTTCAGGCAGGCATAGAGCTGCACGCCAAACAAACCCTGTTTGCCGAAGGCTGCCGCGGTTCGTTGAGCAAACAGCTTATCCGCCGTTTCGAGTTGGACAAACACAGCCAGCCGCAAACCTACGGCATCGGCATCAAGGAAATCTGGGAAATCCCTGCCGAAAAATCACAGCCCGGATTGGTGATGCACAGCACGGGCTGGCCGCTCGACAGCAAAACCTACGGCGGCGCGTTCCTATACCATCTGAACGACAACCAGGTAGCCGTCGGCTTCGTCGTCGGACTCGACTATCAAAACCCCTATCTGTCGCCGTTTGAAGAATTCCAACGTTTCAAAACCCACCCCGAAATCCGCAAAACCTTCGAAGGCGGGCGGCGTATCGCCTACGGTGCCCGCAGCCTGAGCGAAGGCGGACTGCAAAGCCTGCCAAAACTCACCGCCCCGGGCGCGTTGTTAATCGGCGATGCGGCGGGCTTTTTGAACGTGCCGCGCATCAAAGGCATACACACCGCCATGAAATCAGGCATGTTGGCCGCCGAAGCCGTGCTGGCCGTGTTGGACGAAAACGACCATGCCGAAAGCGGCCGCGAAGCCGCAAGTTACCAAACCCTTTTTGAACAAAGCTGGCTCTACCGCGAACTGCACGAAGTCCGCAACGTCCGCCCGTCTTTCAAATGGGGCATGTGGCCAGCCTTCGCCTACACCGGTTTGGAACAATACCTGTTCAAAGGCCGCACGCCGTGGACCATCAGCCACCACGGAACTGACCACGGCAGCCTGAAAAAGGCCGCCGACTGCACGCCGATAGACTATCCCAAACCCGACGGCGTGCTGACTTTCGACCGTTTGAGCAGCGTCTTCCTCGCCAACGTCAGCCACGAGGAAAACCAACCCGTCCACCTGCAACTCGCCGACCCGCAGGCCGCGACAGGCATCAACCTCCGCGAATACGCCTCGCCCGAAACGCGGTACTGTCCGGCCGGTGTGTACGAAATCGTGCAGGAAAACGGCAGCCCGAAACTGCAGATTAACGCCGCCAACTGCGTACATTGCAAAACCTGCGACATCAAAGACCCAACGCAGAACATCACTTGGGTTTGCCCCGAAGGCGGCAGCGGGCCCAATTACGGCGCAATGTAAAAGAGGCCGTCTGAAAAACCGTTTTCCGGCGGTTCAGACGGCCTCTTCCTTTTCAAACCGCTATTTAATCAATGTGAAATATGCAATCACCAGCAAACCCAGCACAATCCGATACCAGCCGAACACCTTGAAGTCATGGCGTTTGATATACGACATCAAAAATTTGATGGCCAGAATACTGACGGTAAAACTCACCAGCATCCCGCTACCCATCACCGCCAACTCATGACCGCTGAACGACAAACCGTGTTTCGCGATTTTCAGCAGGCTGGCACCGAACATCACCGGCACGGCCAGGAAAAACGTGAATTCCGCCGCCACCGCGCGGCTCAGGCCGACGGCGATGCCGCCCAAAATCGTCGCCCCCGAACGGCTGGTTCCGGGAAACACGGCGGCAATCACCTGAAACATCCCCACCCAAAAAGCCTGCTTATAGGAAATCGCCGCCAGCTCGACCGTATGCGGCCGATGGCTTTGATTGCGGTTTTCCACCGCGATAAAGGCAACGCCGAACGTAATCAAAGCCAGCGCAACCGTCCACGGATTGTAGAAATGCTCGTCTATCCAATCGTTCAAAGCCAAACCGATGACCGCCGCCGGCACGCAGGCCAGCATGATTTTGCTCCACAGCGGCACGGCATGGGGCTTCAGGCGCAGACCACCGGCAAACGGCCAAAGCTTGTCGAAATACAGCACCACCACCGCCATAATCGACCCAAGCTGGATCACGACCAAAAACATCTTCCAAAACTCGGGCGTCATGTCCAACGACACAAACTCGTTCAACAAAATCATATGCCCTGTCGAACTAACGGGCAGCCACTCGGTAATGCCCTCCACAATGCCGAACAACGCGGCCTTCAATATTTCCAACATAACTTAATTCTGCAACTTCAAAACAAAAGCGCGGATTCTACCCGATTTCGCCGCCGAATGTTTTCAGACGGCCTTTGACGCGGCGCAAAAGCGTCTGAAACAGCACTGTTAAAAAAGATTAAATCCGTTTAAGATAGCCTTTTGAAACGGCTTTGCGAAAGGCCGTCTGAAAACAAGGAGACGACAATGACCGTGCGGCAGCAACATTTCCTCAAACTCACCGACTACACTCCCGAAGAAATCGGTGTCCTGCTCGACTTGGCCGCCGAACTGAAGGCCGACAAAAAAGCCGGACGCGAAAAACCGCGCCTGTGCGGCAAAAATATCGCCCTGGTTTTCGAAAAAACCTCCACCCGCACCCGCTGCGCCTTCGAAGTGGCCGCGCGCGACCAAGGCGCGGGCGTTACCTACCTCGAACCGAGCGGCAGCCAAATCGGCCACAAAGAAAGCATCAAAGATACCGCCCGCGTGTTGGGCAGGATGTTCGACGGCATCGAATACAGGGGCTACGGACAAGAAGTCGTGGAAGAACTGGCGCATTACGCCGGCGTGCCCGTATTCAACGGCCTGACCGACGAATTCCACCCCACCCAAATCCTGGCCGACCTCCTTACCATGCGCGAACACAGCGGCAAACCCCTGCAACAGACCGCCTACACCTACGTCGGCGACGCGCGCTACAACATGGGCAATTCCCTGCTGCTGATCGGCGCACTGCTGGGCATGGATACGCGCATCGGCGCACCCAAAGCCCTGTGGCCGTCTGAAAACATCATCGCGCAGGCACACAGCCTGGCCGAAAAAAGCGGCGCGCGCCTGCTGCTGACGGACAACCCGAAAGAAGCCGTGCGCGGCACAGACTTCATCCACACCGACGTATGGGTCAGCATGGGCGAACCGAAAGAAGTCTGGCAGGAACGCATCGACCTGCTGCGCGGCTACCGCGTTACCACCGACCTGATGGCCGCCGCCGGCAACCCGCAAGTCAAATTCATGCACTGCCTGCCCGCCTTCCACAACCGCGAAACCAAAGTCGGCGAATGGATATACAAAACCTTCGGCCTCGACGGCGTGGAAGTGACGGAAGAGGTATTTGAAAGCCCGGCCAGCATCGTTTTCGACCAAGCCGAAAACCGGATGCACACCATCAAGGCCGTACTCGTCGCCCTGTTGGACAAATAAACCACAACACAAACACAAAAAGGCCGTCTGAAACAGATTGTTCAGACGGCCTTTCCAATGGTAACTCAAACAAAAAACACACGGCTGCGGTCATTCTCCGCCGTCGAAAAACTCAACCGCCCCGCCGGCAAAAAAGCCCTGCAAGATGGCCTGTGCCGCCACACTGTCCGACACCGCCTTCTGTTTGCGGCCGAACACCTGCGCCTCGCCCAACAGACTTTCGGCGTACAGCGAAGTCAGCCGTTCGTCCGCCCAATACACAGGCAGGCCGAAGCGGCCGTGAAGGCGGCGGCCGAATTTCCTTGCCAACCGCGTCAGCTCGTGTTCCGTGCCGTCGCTGTGGACGGGCAGGCCGACCACCAGATAATCGGGCCGCCATTCTTCAATCAGGCGGGCAATCGCGGCAAATTTGCGTTCGTTGCCCTCGCCGGAAACGGTTTGCAGCGGATGGGCGATGCCGACTTCCGCGCCGCCCTGCGCCACGCCGATGCGCGCCTCGCCGAAATCAAAGGCCAGGCACGTCCCGGCCGGTGCGGGATACAAGGCCTCAGGCATGTCCCGCCTCCCTCATCAGCATCACCGGCTCGATACCGATCTTGGCCAGTGCCGCGCGGTAGCGTTCGTGAAACGGCAGGTCAAACAGGATATTGCCGTCGGCAGGCACGGCCAACCACGAATTTTCTTCCAATTCGCGTTCCAACTGCCCCGCATCCCAACTGGCGCAGCCTATGGTCAAAATCGCCTTGCCGACGACATCGTTTTCCGCCAGCCGTTCGATGATGTCGCGCGACGTGGTCAGCGCGGTATCGGCATTGACGGCGATACTACTCTGCCATTGCCCGCAGGGCGAATGGACGACGAAGCCGCGGTCTATCTGCACCGGCCCGCCCATCATCACGAGGCTGCTGCGGAATTGTTCGGGCACGGGCTTGTCGATGGCGGAAAATACCGCATCCATCGGTATCGGCGAAGGTTTGTTGATGACCAGCCCCAAAGCGCCGTCCCCGTCGTGGCGGCACATATAGACCACGCTGCCGCCGAAAAACGGGTCTTCCAGAGAGGGCGTGGCAATCAGAAAATGGTCGGTCAGATTATCCATGGTTTGATTGTTCCTTTTCGATGGGCGGCAATATTTAGGCCGCAGGGCGAAATTGCAAGCCCGGCGGGCAAGTGTTTTCAGACGGCGCAGTATGATAAAATCGCGCCTTTCTTTTTCAATGCGGCAGGCGGTGCCGTTTGACAGGCCGTCTGAAACCGCCCTCCGAAACAGCAATAAAAAGGACAAAATATATGGCAGGCCACAGCAAGTGGGCAAACATCCAGCACAAAAAAGCCCGAGCCGACGCACAGCGCGGCAAAATCTTCACCCGTCTGATTAAAGAAATCACCGTCGCCGCGCGCCTGGGCGGCGGCGATCCCGGCGCAAACCCGCGCCTGCGCCTGGCCATGGACAAGGCCGCGGCCAGCAACATGCCGAAAGACAACGTCCAGCGCGCCATCGACAAAGGCACGGGCAATCTGGAAGGCGTGGAATACATCGAACTGCGCTACGAAGGCTACGGCATCGGCGGCGCGGCCCTGATGGTAGACTGTATGACCGACAACAAAACCCGCACCGTCGCCGACGTGCGCCACGCCTTCAATAAAAACGGCGGCAATCTGGGCACCGACGGCTGCGTGGCCTTCAACTTCGTCCATCAGGGCTACCTGGTCTTCACCGGCGTCGACGAAGACGCACTGATGGAAGCCGCGCTGGAAGCCAGTGCGGAAGACGTGATTGCCGACGACGAAGGCATCATCGAAGTCATCACCGCCCCCGCCGATTGGGCGGAAGTCAAAGCCAAGCTCGAAGCGGCAGGCTTCAAATCGGAAGACGGGGACGTTACCATGCGCGCCCAGAACGAAACCGTCTTGAGCGGCGACGATGCCGTCAAAATGCAGAAACTCATCGACGCGCTCGAAGCCTTGGACGACGTGCAAAACGTTTACACTTCCGCCGTCCTGGAGCTTGAATAAACCCGGCGGCAACACTTTTCAGACGGCCTCTACCGCAGTGTGAGGCCGTCTGAAAAATATCCGCCCGCAGGAAAGGACATCCGAAATGCAAAACAAGCCCGCCCTACTCCTGAACCTGATACTGGCCTGTACCGCCGCCGGTGCCGAACCGCTGAACTACAACATCGTCGAATTTGACGAAAGCGTTTCCGCCACCGTGCCGCGTGACACCATGACCGCCTCCTTCGTCATCCGTGCCGAAGGCCGCGACCGTTCGGCGGTAAACCGCGCCTTTACTGCCAAACTCCAGTCTTTTTCCCGCCGTACCGAAGGCAAAACCTTCGAAGCCGCGCAGTTCGGCCGCACCGCCGTCCCAACCTACGAATACCGCAACAACAAACGCATCCTGACCGGCTGGCAGGAATCGGTGGAATTTTCGGTGAAAAGCAAGGATTTCGCCGCACTCAACCGCCTGATTGCCGACTCGCAGGCCGAAGCCGAAGTGCAAAACACCTCTTTCTCCCTGTCCAAACAAAAACAAAAAGAAACCGTGGACGAACTGAGCCGCACCGCCCTGCACCGTTTCCAAGAACGCGCCGCCGATTTGGGCAAAGCACTGGGTTTCTCCGGCTATAAAATCGTCAAACTCCGCATCAACGAATCCGGCAGCCCGTCCGCCGTCCTGGAAAAATCCCTGGCCGAAGGACGATACGCCGCCGCGCCGGAAGCACTGTCCGCGCCCGCCGCACCCGACCTGCCCGTTTCGCCCGGCAGCGAAGAAATCCGCGTAACCGTGAGCGGTTCGATACAAATGTAACCGAACCGTACAGGCCGTCTGAAAAGCCGCCCTGCACTTTTTCAGACGGCCTCAGACATATGCGACAGCACAAAGGAACAGCATGAGCCGCGAATCCGCCGTTACCACCAACAGCCTGATCGAACAACTGGTCTCCCGCGCCTCCGGTGCGGAGGCCGGTTCGGGCAACCGCATCGAAATCCTGCTCGATAGTACGGAAAACTTCCCCGCCTGGGAAGCGGCCATGCTGGCGGCCGAAGAGAGCATCTGCATCGAAATGTACATCTTCGCCGACAACGCCTTCGGCCGCCGCGTCCGCGACATCCTGCTGGAAAAACTGTCGCAGGGCGTAACCGTCGTCTTGGCTTACGACTGGCTAGGCTGCCTGCCCGCACACCTTACCGGCTTTTTCCGCCCTCTGCGCGAGGCAGGCGCGCACATCACGGCCTACAACCCGCCCAGCCTCTCGCTCGGACTCGGCATGGTCTCACGCAACCACCGCAAATCCATCATCATCGACGAGCAAACCGCCTTCGTCGGCGGCTTATGTATCTCTTCGGCCTGGGAAGGCGACCCGAACCGCGGCATCGCCCCGTGGCGCGACACCGGCCTGCGCATCGACGGCCCGGCGGTGCACGACATTATGGCCGCCTTTGCCGACACCTTGGCCTCTCAGGGAAAATCCCTGCCCGCCACGCTGAAAAACTACGAACGCGGCACACTTGACCCTTGCGGCGACATTCAGGCCCGCGTGCTGGCCACCACACCCGACAACACCAACACCGTACGGCTGGATTTGAACCTTATCGGCCTGGCGCGGGACAACCTGTGGATTACCGATGCCTACTTCATGCCCACCCGCATGTACACGCAGGCACTGATAAACGCCGCAGCCGCCGGCGTGGACGTGCGGATACTCGTCCCGCGCACCTCCGACATCAAATGGATAGGCACCGTGTCGCGCACGCAATACCGCCAGCTGCTGGACGCGGGCGTGCGCGTATTCGAGTGGGACGGCACCATGCTGCACGCCAAATCCGCCCTCATCGACGGCACATGGGCGCGGGTCGGCAGCACCAACCTGAACCTGTCGAGCTGGTATGCCAACCGCGAACTGGACATTTCCATCGAAGATTCCGACACCGTGGCCGAACTGGAAAAAATCTTTTTGGACGATTTGCAACACGCCACCGAAGTCGTACTCGACGAACACGCCCACACGCAACTGCTGCGGCGGCGCGCCCGCGCATGGAAGCGGCCGTACCGGGGCCGCGTAAACGGCATGGTGCGTCGGGCACTGCAGCTGGCCGCCATGCTGGACGGTCAGCTCGGCAAAATCCGCCCCGTCGCGCCCTCCGAAGCATGGGCGCAACTGAGTATCGGCGCAACATTCCTGCTCGCCGCCCTACTGCTGTGGCTGCTGCCGCAATTGGTCGTATGGCCGCTGCTGTTCCTGCTGGCCGCCGCAGGCATCGGCACTGTGGTTCAAGCCGCCCGCCGCCTATACCGCCTGCCTAAAAAATAAACCGATTATCCGTAAGCTTGTGTAAAAAAATCCTGTTCGATTACCATGCCGCACATTCCTTCCCACGATTCAAATCAAAATAACAGCCGTCAGGCAACCACAGGAGAGTGCAAATGAAAGTCAGCGTTTTCATCATCGCCGCAGCCGTTTTCGGCGGCATGTATTTTGTCAAAAACCATGTCGATACTTCGGCCTTCAACAAAGACCATTTGTTGAAACCCGCCGTGCAGTCTGCACAACGCTAATTCGGCAAGATATGGAAAACCGCCCTTTCGGGCGGTTTTCTTTTTTCAGACGGCCTCCGTCCTTATCCTCTGCATTCCAATACGAAACGCGCACCCGCATCCTGCGCCAGCAGCTCGGTCAGAACCGGCAGACTGTCGCGCAACTGTTCCGCCAGCAGGTAAGGCGGGTTGATGACGAACATCCCGCTGCCGTGCATACCGAAGCCGTCTCGGGCAGGCTGTTTGACGTACAACTCGGCCTGCAAGAAATTGTCGGGCGAAAGCTTTTGCAGTTGTTCGGGCAGTTTGCGGCTCTCCTCGCGGCTCAGACAGGGATACCAAACAAGATAGCAGCCCTGTTCGAAACGTTTGCGCGCTTCTTTCAGTGTGTGGGCGACGCGGGCGTAATCTTGTTTTTGTTCGTACGGCGGGTCGATTAAGACCACGGCGCGGCGGGTCGGCGGCGGCAGCAGGGCAATCAAGCCTTGGAAGCCGTCTTCCTGCCTGATGATGCCGCGCCGTTTCAAGCCTGCCGTTTCCATATTGTTTTGCAGATGCCGGTAATCCGCCGGATGCAGTTCGAACAGGCGCAGTTTGTCGGTTTCGCGCGTTGCGGCCTGCGCCAGCCACGGCGAGCCGCAATACAGGCCGGCCTGCGGTAGCATGGCTTGCAGGCGTGCGCGGAAGGCCGAAAGCGCGTCAGGCAGTTTTTCCGCCGTTATCAAGCGGGCGATGCCGTCGCGGTATTCGCCCACTTTTTGCGCTTCGCCGCCCGACAAATCGTACAAACCCGCACCGGCGTGGGTGTCGATGTACCAATAGGGTTTGTCTTTGCGGTTGAAGTAATCCAACACCAGACAAAGGACAAAATGTTTGAGCATGTCGGCATGGTTGCCGGCGTGAAAGGCGTGTCGGTAGCTGAGCATGACGAAAAGGCCGTCTGAAAAAAGAAACGCGCATTTTACGGGATTGCGCTGCAAAAGATAAGGCGGGATAGGCTTTTAGGGGGAAGTGCTATAAAATGCACTGCTTTGATTTATTCTGTTTAGCACACTTTTCAGACGGCATTTCCTGTCCGAATCAGGCCGTCTGAAAACCGTTTTGAAAGACCACAATGAAAACCTCCGAACTACGCCAAAAATTCCTAAAATTCTTCGAATCCAAAGACCACACCATCGTCCGCTCTTCCTCGCTCGTGCCGCACGACGACCCCACGCTCTTGTTTACCAACGCGGGCATGAACCAGTTTAAAGACGTATTCCTCGGCTTTGACAAACGCCCATACAACCGCGCCACCACCGCGCAAAAATGCGTGCGCGCAGGCGGCAAACACAACGACTTGGAAAACGTCGGCTACACCGCCCGCCACCACACCTTCTTCGAAATGATGGGCAACTTCTCCTTTGGCGACTACTTCAAACGCGACGCCATCCACTTCGCTTGGGAATTTCTCACTTCCCCCGAATGGCTGAACATCCCCAAAGAAAAACTCTTGGCGACCGTGTATGCCGAAGACGACGAAGCCTATAACATCTGGCTGAACGAAATCGGTATGCCTGCCGAGCGCATCGTCCGCATCGGCGACAACAAAGGCGCGAAATACGCGTCCGACAACTTCTGGCAAATGGGCGACACCGGCCCCTGCGGCCCGTGTTCCGAAATTTTCTACGACCACGGCGAAGAAATCTGGGGCGGCATTCCCGGCAGCCCTGAAGAAGACGGCGACCGCTGGATTGAAATTTGGAACTGCGTGTTCATGCAGTTCAACCGCGACGAACAAGGCAATATGAACCCGCTGCCCAAGCCGTCCGTCGATACCGGCATGGGCTTGGAGCGCATGGCGGCCGTGATGCAGCACGTCCACAGCAACTACGAAATCGACCTGTTCCAAGACCTGCTCAAAGCCGTTGCCCGCGAAACCGGCGCGCCGTTCAGCATGGACGAGCCGAGCCTGAAAGTCGTTGCCGACCACATCCGCTCCTGCTCCTTCCTGATTGCCGACGGCGTGATGCCGTCCAACGAAGGCCGCGGCTATGTACTGCGCCGCATCATCCGCCGCGCCGTGCGCCACGGTTACAAACTCGGTCAGAAACAGGCGTTTTTCTACAAACTCGTACCCGATTTGGTCAAAGCAATGGGCGATGCCTATCCTGAGTTGAAAGAGAAGCAGACGCAGATTATGGAAGCCCTGCGCGCGGAAGAAAGCCGCTTCGGCGAAACGCTGGAAAAAGGCATGGGGCTATTTGAAAAAACGTATAAATTTAATAGTGTATTTGAATTTTTGAAACTTAATAAACATTATATTGAGCTTATTGATAATAATGACTTAATTAAGAAGGATTTAAAAATACAGAGTGCATTGTTAGTGGATGATAAATGTGGCTATAAGAATGATAAATTTTCAGTAATAGCAATTCAACTAGCAACTGGCAAAAAATATATTAGTATTTATTTGAATAATGGGAATGGTGTTCGCTTAGATGATAGTTCATGGGATAATGAAAAATATCATTTATATTGTGATATATTATTTAAAGACTCTCCCAAAAATAAAAATATCTTACTGAGCGGCGAACATATCTTCAAACTCTACGACACCTACGGCTTCCCATACGATCTAACCGCCGACATCTGCCGCGAACGCAATATCGATTTGGACGAAGAAGGCTTCAACCGTGAAATGGAAGCCCAACGCGCCCGCGCTCGCGCCGCGCAAAACTTCAAAGCCAACGCGCAACTGGACTACACAGGCGCGGACACCGAGTTCACCGGCTACGAAAAACGCAGCCAAGACACCAAAATCATCGCCTTATACAAAGGCAGCGAAGCCGTGGACGAACTCCAAGCAGGCGAAGCCGGCGTGGTCGTTTTGGAACAAACCCCGTTCTATGCCGAAAGCGGCGGCCAAGTCGGCGACGTAGGCTTTATCTTCGCAGGCGAAAACCGCTTCCGCGTCGAAGACACGCAGAAAATCAAAGCCGCCGTACACGGACAATTCGGCGCAGTCGTATCAGGCCGTCTGAAAGTGGGCGATGCCGTATCCGCCGAAATCGACAACGATATCCGCGACAGCATCATGCGCAACCACAGCGTTACCCATCTGATGCACAAAGCCCTGCGCGATGTTTTGGGTACACACGTCGAACAAAAAGGCAGCCTGCAAAACGCCGAGCTGACCCGCTTCGACATCTCCCACCCGCAAGGCATCAGCGCGGAAGAAATCGCCGAAGTCGAACGCCGCGTCAACGCCGCGATTATCGCCAACGTGCCCGTCAAAGTGGAAACCATGTCCATTGAAGACGCGCAAAAATCCGGCGCAGTCATGCTCTTCGGCGAAAAATACGGCGATTTCGTCCGCGTCATCACCATGGGCGACTACTCCATCGAACTGTGCGGCGGCACCCACGTCGCCCGCACAGGCGACATCGGCTTCTTCAAAATCATCAGCGAAGGCGGCATCGCCGCAGGCATCCGCCGCGTAGAAGCCATCACCGGCCTTGCCGCGCTGGCATGGGCGCAAAACCAAGAAAGCCTGATGAAAAACATCATCGCCGAAGTCAAAGCCCAAACCGAAAAAGACGTACTCGCCAAAATCCAAACCAACGCCGCAAACGCCAAAGCCTTGGAAAAAGAGTTGGCAAAAGCCAAAGCCGAACTCGCCGTCCACGCAGGCGCCAAACTCTTGGACAACGCGAAAGACTTGGGCGCAGCCAAACTCGTCGCCGCCCAAATCGAAGCCGACGCAGCCGCCCTGCGCGAAATCGTTACCGATTTAACCGGCAAATCCGACAACGCCGTGATTCTTTTGGCAGCAGTGAACGACGGCAAAGTCTCCCTGTGCGCCGGCGTATCCAAACCGCTGACAAACAAAGTAAAAGCCGGCGACTTGGTCAAATTCGCAGCCGAACAAGTCGGCGGCAAAGGTGGCGGCAGACCGGATTTGGCGCAGGCAGGCGGGACGGATGCTTCCCAAGTCGGCGCGATGCTGGATTCGGCAGAAGGCTGGGTTAGAGAGAAGCTGTAATATAGGAAAGTGCAGGCTGCCTGAAAGTGGTTTTCAGGTAGCCTGAAACTCATATTGAATATTGATGTCTGATTAATTCAGCCGCTTTAAAATAAGGATTGAGCATGGGCGTTAAACGCATTGTGGCCAATATAAACGCAACCCAACCCGCCGCAGCAAAGGCTTTCTACCATGACCTGCTTGGATTGGAATTGCTGATGGATCATGGGTGGATACAGACCTACGGACAGGATACGACTATGTCTGTGCAGGTCAGTTTTGCCAGTGAAGGCGGTTCTGGTATGCCTGTGCCTGATTTGTCTATTGAGGTGGACAATCTGGACGAATTATTAGCACGGATGCAGCATGCTGGTTTCACGCCTGAATACGGGCCGACTACTGAACCTTGGGGCGTGCGCCGCTTTTTTGTGCGCGATCCGTTTGGGCGATTGGTGAATATTTTGCAGCATGAATAAGCCAACCGCGTGCGTGGCTATGCCGCTGAATTTCTGTATTTTGACGATTACAACATCAGCATGGTTTCAGACGGCCTAAATGACGTGAGCGTGGAAGAGTTGCTGTGATAACGAATTATTGATAAGGAGAAAAATCATGAAATACGATAATTTTTTCTTTCCTGCAGACGATCTTGCTGCTAGCAGTCGCTTTTACCAAGATGTACTAGATTTACCCGTTAAATTCGACTTTTCAGAAAACGGCATGGTTGCTTTTCGGGTAGGTAACGAAGAAGCCGCCATTATTCTCAAAGAGCGGAAAAAGTTCCCTGATATGACTCCTACTGTGTGGATTGAAGTGGAAGATGTGCGGGCAAAATATGCGGTATTACAAGGGAGAAATATCAATTTTCTAGGCGAACCCTTTCGCATTCGCACCGGATGGGCGGTAGAATTTATCGATCCATCGGGTAATCGTTTGGGGTTTGTCGATTATCAGGAGTAAACGCAGATTTAAAGAATGGGAAATATGAATATCCCCCTTTCCGCCCTGCAACACTACGCCTTCTGCACGCGCCAATGCGCCTTGATTTACAACGGGCAGCAAGCCGTAGCCTGAATCCCTACCAACCGCGTGCGTGGCTATGCCACATACCCTACCTGTGGGTGACGCAAACCTTAAGATTAAGGTGTAGGGTGTGTGCGGTACGCACGCACGCGGTTTTTGTTGTTACCGAATGATTCCAAACCATGCCGTAATCCGGTCGGCAGCAAACGCAGCTTGGTTCATAGTCCAACGAAATCCTCATATTACTTGTAATATCAAAGGCCGTCTGAAAAATAATTTTCAGACGGTCTCTCTATAAAAAGCAGCCTGCACTTTCAAAAATCGAAGTGCAGGCTGCTTTTCATGATGATTGGAAAAAACGCGCAATATTTTTATACTGTACATCATGTAGCAGGCCGTACCTGCTCCCCTGCCAACTTATTGACTGAACGAACAGGAATAACATGCAAAACCCCTCTTCAGAAAAACCGACAGCCGGTTATTCGCATCCGTGGCAATACTTTCTGCTGGTGTACGCTTTGAGCGCACCGTTTTGGCTGTTGTCTTTGTTTCTCAAACACAGTCCTCTGCCTGATAATCTGCCGCTGACCGACATCGGCGCGGCACTCACTCCGACGATTGCCGCTGCGTTGCTGCGTTATCGCGAGGGCGGAATGGCGGCGGTGCGTGGACTGTTTGGCCGTGTGTTTGATTACGGGCGGATAAAGCATTCTGCCTATTTTTGGACGGCAATACTGATTTTCCCCCTGCTTTATCTGCTGACTTATGTCGCGATACGTCAAACAGGACAAATCATACCCGCCTTATCCGTATCGTTTGCGCCGCTTGCCGGTGCGTTCGTCATGTTCTTTATCGCGGCAGTTGCCGAGGAATTGGGCTATGCAGCCTACGCTACGGAAAGTCTGCAACGGCGTTTTACCCCGCTCATTACGGCGCTGATTATCGGGGTGCCGTGGGCATTGTGGCATTTGCCGTCCATGATTGCCGTGGGGCAGTCTGCCGAACTGATTGCATGGGGGCTAGCAGGGACGGTTGCCGTAAGGATTATCTATGTATGGCTGTATAACGGCAGCGGCGGTTCGGTGTTTGTATTGATTGCGTGCCACACGGTTGCCAATACAGCGCGTACAGGCTTTCCGGGCGGACGGGCGGTATATGAAAACGGCAACGGTATGATTCCATACGGAATTATCATCATTGCGGCGGCAATCGTGATGGTTTTTTGGCGTAAGGCGATGTGTTCATTTAATGGCAAGCAAACGTAGTTTGGGTCATGTACCCAACGGAACTGAATATCAAAGGTCGTCTGAAATCTATTTTCAGACGACCTCTTTATATAAAAAGCAGCCTGCACGTTCAAAAGTCGAAGTGCAGGCTGCTTTTGGGGCTGTACTAGATTAGCAGATATGTTACCCTCGGAATATGAAGATAACACACTGCAAGAGACCTTTGCAATAACATAGGTTACTAAAATTTTATGCTCAATCTCATTTTCAAAATGCAAAACCTTTCTGATTTTTCCTAATTTTTGCTCAATATTAGGAAGGTTTTAGTTAATCGAAATTTTTTGGCGCATTTTTATGCGTCAAATTTCGTTAACAGACTATTTTTGCAAAGGTCTCTGCAAATTAAAGAAAAAAGTACAGAAAGAACTGCTCCGTTTTTTTGTACTCGAAGTTACCGTCCGTTCCGCTGACGATATTTTAGGCATGCAGCCCAACTCTACTATTTTTTCTACCGTAAAATCCGTATGGTCATCAGCCATTATCTGGCCTTGGCTGCCGATGAGGTTTTCGAGGGCTCTGTCGAGTTAGACGAAAGCTAGTTCAGCGGACTGCGTAAAGGCAGACGTGATCGCGGTGCGGCAGGAAAAGTGGTTGCCTTCAGCATTCTGAAACGCAACGGACGGGTCTATACCGTTGTCGTAGATAATGCCAAGTCCGATACGTTGATGCCTGTTAGCAAACAGACAATCATGCCGGACAGCATTGTTTATACCGATAGTCTGAGCAGCTATGACAAGCTAGACGTAAGCGGTTTTATCCATTACCGCATCAATCATTCCAAAGCGTTTGCCGACCGTCAGAACCACATCAACGGCATTGAAAATTTTTGGAATCAGGCAAAACGCGTCTTACGCAAATACAACGGAATCGATCGCAAATCTTTCCCGCTGTTCTTGAAAGAATGCGAATTTCGATTTAACTTCGACACACCGTCTCAACAGCTTAAAATCCTGCAAAAATGGTGTGAAATTTAGGGCTAATCTAGTACAGCCCCCTGCTTTTTGCCTTTCAGGCTGCCGTGCGGCGTTATTCCGGTTTTTCAGACGGTTTGTCTGCCGCATCGGATTCGTTATCCGAATCCGTTGTATCTGCCGCATTGTCGGACGGTGCGGCGGTTTCGGCCTTGTTGCCCAACTGGTTTTTGCCCTGCACGGCTTGGACGGCTTGGCTGGAAATATTTTTCACGGCCTGTGCGCTGCTGCCGATGATTTCTTGCAGCGCGGCGGTGTCGTCCCGCGCGAAGTTTTGTGCCTGCGCGTCGAATTTTTCGTCGTCGCTGTCAAAATAGTCCACGGTACCGAACGACAGTTTTTGAGCCACCAGCACGGCGGGGAAGGAATTGCGGTAGCTGTTGAACTGCTTCACACGTTTGTTGTAGCTTTCGCGGCGCGCCAAAATATCGTTTTCTAGCGTTTCCAGCTGCCCCATCAGTTTCTGGTAGGTGGCATCGGCCTTCAATTCGGGAAAACTCTGCGCCATGGCGACCAGCTGCTGCGTGTTTTTCGTCTGCGCCACTTTCAGCTGGGTAATTTGCTCGTGCGCGAGATAACCCGATGCGATTTCGATAATCTGCCCGCTCAGCTGTTGGCGTTTTTTCAGGCCGGCCTGCAAATTGGAAAAGCCTTCGCGGATATTCTGCATGCTGCTTTGCAGCGTGTTGTACACCTTGACCAGCCACAACACGATGGCTGCCAAAATAATCAATAGCCAAATCATTTCATACTCCTTGCTCTGTTTGTCGTCGGATTTCAGGCAGCCTGCACCCATGTTCTTAAAGGTGCAGGCTGCTTTTGGTTTTTCAGACGGCCTTCGGACTGTTGCGCCTATCCGCCCCTTCAAAGCAGCCTGCACTTTGGCCATTCAGGGTGCAGGCTGCTTTTTGCCCTTTCAGGCTGCCCTATTTCCTCGCCTTCAACCGTCCATGCAACTCCTGCACGCTGTACACGCCCAGGTGGTCGCGGCTTTTTGCGCCTTCGCTCATGGCTTCGCCGCCGGCCACGGTGGTGTATTGCGGCACGCGCTGGGTGAGGGCACTGCGGCGGATGCTGTGGCTGTCGGCCACGGACTGCGGGCTGCTGGCCACGGTGTTCACCACCAGCGCGATTTCGCCGTTTTTAATCGCATCCACGATGTGCGGGCGGCCTTCGGGCACTTTGTTGACCGCCTGTACCACCACGCCGTGCTCTTTCAGGTAGCCTGCCGTGCCGCGTGTGGCGCAGACGTCGTAGCCGAGGGCTTGGAAGTTTTGCGCGGTTTTCACGATAAGCGGCTTGTCTTCTTCGCGCACGGAAAGGAAGATTTTGCCGGTGGCGGGCATGCGTTCGCCTGCGCCGAGCTGGGCTTTAAGGTAGGCTTCGCCGAAGGTTTCGCCCACGCCCATCACTTCGCCGGTGGAGCGCATTTCGGGGCCGAGAATGGTGTCCACGCCGGGGAATTTGATGAAGGGGAACACGGCTTCTTTAACGGCATAGAAATCGGGGACGACTTCTTTTTCCACGCCCTGCTCTTGCAGGGAAATGCCCGCCATGCAGCGCGCGCCGACTTTGGCGAGCGGCACGCCGGTGGCTTTGGAGACGAAGGGAACGGTACGGCTGGCGCGCGGGTTCACTTCCAATACGAACACCACGCCGTCCTGCACGGCAAACTGTACGTTCATCAGGCCGACCACGCCCAGCGCGTAGGCCATGGCTTTGGTTTGGCGGCGGATTTCGTCTTGGATTTCTTCGCTGAGCGAGTAGGGCGGCAGCGAGCAGCCGGAGTCGCCGGAGTGGATGCCTGCCTGCTCGACGTGCTGCATGATGCCGCCGATAACGACGTCTTTGCCGTCTGAAACGCAGTCCACATCGACTTCAATCGCGTTGTTCAGGAAGAAGTCGAGCAACACGGGGCTGTCTTCGGATACCTGCACGGCTTCGCGCATGTATTTTTGCAGCTCTTCGGCGGAGTGGACGACCTGCATGGCGCGGCCGCCGAGGACGTAAGACGGGCGCACGACCAGCGGATAGCCGATTTCTTCGGCTTTGACGAGTGCTTCTTCTTCGTTGTGGGCGATGCGGTTGGGCGGCTGGCGCAGACCTAAGTCGTTCAACACTTTTTGGAAGCGTTCGCGGTCTTCGGCGGCGTCGATGCTGTCGGCGGATGTGCCGATGATGTTTACGCCGTTTTCAACCAATGCATTGGCGAGTTTGAGCGGGGTTTGACCGCCGTAATGCACAATCACGCCCCACGGATTTTCGGTGCGGACGATTTCCAACACGTCTTCCAGCGTCAGCGGCTCGAAATACAGGCGGTCGCTGGTGTCGAAGTCGGTGGACACGGTTTCGGGGTTGCAGTTCACCATGATGGTTTCAAAGCCCGATTCGCGCAGGGCGAGCGCGGCGTGAACGCAGCAGTAGTCAAACTCGATGCCCTGACCGATGCGGTTCGGGCCGCCGCCGAGAATCATCACTTTCTTACGGTCGGAAGGACGCGCTTCGCATTCTTCTTCGTAAGTGGAATAGAGGTAGGCGGTTTCGGTGGCGAACTCGGCGGCGCAGGTATCGACGCGTTTATACACGGGATGCAGGTTCAGCGCGTAGCGGTGTTCGCGCACTTCTTTTTCTTTTACGCCCAAAAGCTGTGCGATGCGTTTGTCGGAGAAACCTTTGCGTTTCAGACGACGTAAGGCGGCGAAATCCAAGTCTTGCAGGCAGCCTGCACTTACCTGCCGTTCTTCTTTCACCAAGTCTGCGATTTGCGCCAAGAACCAAGGGTCGATGGCGCAGATTTCGTGGATTTCTTCCAGCGTGAAGCCCGCGCGGAACGCGTCTGCCACAAAGAGCATACGCTCAGGGCCTGGGTTCGCCAGTTCGCGACGGATTTCCGCTTTGTCTTCGCTGCGCGGATTGAAGCCGCACAAGCCTGTTTCCAAGCCGCGCAGGGCTTTTTGGAAGCTTTCCTGAATCGTGCGACCCATCGCCATCACTTCGCCCACCGATTTCATCTGCGTGGTCAGGCGGTCGTCTGCGGCGGGGAATTTTTCAAACGCAAAACGCGGGATTTTGGTTACGACATAGTCGATGGAAGGCTCGAACGACGCAGGCGTGCGGCCGCCGGTGATGTCGTTGCGCAACTCGTCCAGCGTAAAGCCGACAGCCAGTTTCGCCGCCACTTTCGCAATCGGGAAACCCGTTGCTTTGGAAGCCAGCGCGGACGAACGGCTCACGCGCGGGTTCATCTCAATCACAATCATCTCGCCGTTTTCAGGGTTCACCGCAAACTGCACGTTCGAGCCGCCTGTGTCCACGCCGATTTCGCGCAATACCGCTAAGCTTGCGTTGCGCATGATTTGGTATTCTTTGTCCGTCAGCGTTTGCGCCGGCGCAACCGTAATCGAGTCGCCCGTATGCACGCCCATCGGGTCGAAGTTTTCAATCGAGCAGATGATGATGCAGTTGTCGGCCTTGTCGCGCACCACCTCCATCTCGTACTCTTTCCAGCCGAGGACGGACTGCTCAATCAGCAGCTCATGCGTGGGCGACGCATCGAAACCGCGTTCGCAAATCGCCAAAAACTCGTCTTTATTGTAGGCAATGCCGCCGCCCGAACCGCCCATCGTGAAAGAAGGACGAATCAGCGTCGGGAAGCCGACCTGTTCCTGCGCCGCCAAGGCTTCGTTCATCGTGTGGCAGACAAAGGATTTCGGGCAGGAGAGGCCGATTTTCTCCATCGCCTCCTTAAAGCGGCCGCGGTCTTCCGCCTTGTCGATCGCGTCTTCCGTCGCGCCGATCAGCTCGACATTGTATTTCGCCAGCACGCCGTTGCGCGCCAAATCCAGCGCACAGTTCAGCGCGGTCTGGCCGCCCATCGTGGGCAGAATCGCATCGGGCCGCTCCTTGGCGATAATCTTCTCCACTGTCTGCCACATAATCGGCTCGATGTAGGTAACATCCGCCATTTCAGGGTCGGTCATAATCGTGGCGGGGTTGGAATTCACCAGAATGACTTTATAGCCTTCTTCACGCAAAGCCTTGCAGGCCTGTGCGCCCGAATAGTCAAATTCGCAGGCCTGACCGATAACGATAGGGCCGGCGCCGATGATAAGGATGGATTTTAGGTCGGTACGTTTGGGCATGAGTGGGTCTCTTTAAACTGAATTGAATGATAAATGATTTACATGAATTTTTTTATATAACGTGCATGGTTTATAATCTCAGGGAAAATGGTGGCATCATTAATCGACATGAGTTTATCTAGTTCTATTTTAAGATCTTTTTTTTGTCCGGCAGATATTTTCAATTTTCTTATAGGAATGATTTCTTTTTCTTCTTCTAAACTATTTAGCCCACATAGTAAGAATGCGCCTTGTTGAGCCAATATTCTTCTATTATTCATTTTTCCCTTAACAATATAATTTGAAAGTAGGTCTTTGGGATTAATATTGTCATCAAAATGATTTTTTTCCATTTTAATAAAATGGAGAAGTCTTTTTACACTAGGAGTCGAATTAAATTCGTTTATAGCTGTTTGACGTTCTTGTACAGCAGTGGGTTCATTTTTTACAAAATTTACACATAAATCTTTAATTTCTTCCCTTTCTTTTTGTGTTAGAAATGCCAAATTTGCAAGACAACTTACTGTATCACTATCATAATATTTCAAGATGCTTTTTTTGACTCTGAAAATAAAAACACATCCATCAGCCTTTTCTGGATCGCCGTTTTTATCATATATTGGTTCATTATTTTCGTTCTTTTTATCAGCAGGATTAAGAGAAAAATATAGTGCAACCAATGGATTAAATGTTAAATCTATTAATCGGGTAGGTAATTCATAATGCTGAGCTTTTATTAGCTGTTCAAAAGTTGTATTTGTATCTGAAAATTCATTTGGATACGAAGAAATAAGTTCTTTGATAAAAACATTTTCTTTCCCATCTAATCCATCTCTTTTAATAGATGGTACTAGCTCCCATTGAATACTTGATTGCCCTCTATATAATAGAATCTCATCATCTGGAACATCTTTAATGTTATTTAAAGTCTTAATTAAAGTCTTAATTATCCCATTTAAATCTGAATGAGGGCGTTTTGATTGTTTAGTCTTTTGAGTACTCATGAATTTTCCTAATGAAATGATTATATTGTTAAAACATAGTAAACGTAGCGAGTTGTAGCCAGAATACAGGGTGTATGCGCGGTACGCACGCACGCATTCTCCATTTTCCCTGCAACCCCAACCCACCGCGTGCGTGCCTTGCAGCACACACCCTGCCGATGGGTTCAAAGGTCGTCTGAAAAAACGTTCGCGGCGTTTGTTCCATCTGCCTTGCGATAAAGGCTACCTGAAAAATTCTCGCTGTTGATGTTTCGGGCATTCTTTTTCAGATGACCTGTAACGCTTGAATCTGCTGCAACCTGCTCCCTCCCCGTGGGGGAGGGCTGGGGAGAGGGCATTCTCCAAATTTCGGCAACCTTTCCCAACAACTCAACCACTCAAAATACAAGCCTTGCGGCTTGTTGCCCTCTCTCTAGCTCTCTCCCACGGGAGAGAGGACGGGTGGCTGTTGAGCAAGCCGTAGCCCGCATGTAGGGTGTGTGCGGTACGCACGCACGCGTTCTCCATTGTCCCTGCAACCCCAACCCGCCGCGTGCGTGCCTTGCGGCACACACCCTACCGATGGTTCAAAGGTCGTCTGAAAAAACGCTTGCGGCGTTTGTTCCATCTGCCTGATGATAAAGGCTATCTGAAAAATTCCCGCTGTTGATATTTCGGACATTCTTTTTCAGACGACCTGCAACGCTTGAATCTGCTGCAACCTGCTCCCTCCCCCGTGGGGGAGGGCTGGGGAGAGGGCATTCTCCGAATTGCGGCAATCTTTCTCAATACCTTCACCGCCCCAATACAAGCCTTGCGGCTTGTTGCCCTCTCTCTAGCTCTCTCCCACGGGAGAGAGGACGGGGTGGCTGGGGATTAAGGGTTCTGCAAGGAAAACAGGTTGTACAGGCTGTTTTTTACTTTTCAAACAACCTTTATAAATACTCAATTCAGGCAGCCTACACACTATAATTTTCAAAAATCCAATCAAAATCAGCCATCTGCTACCGTGCAGGCTGCTTTTCCAATTCTTGCAACATGCGCAGGATTTCCGCCAGTACATCGTTTGTCTGCTGCAAAATCTCGTGATTCCAAAAACGCAGCACAGTAAAGCCCAGGCTGTTGAGATATGCCGTCCGCGCGTGGTCGTATGCGGCTCGTTCTGTGTGCTGCCCGCCGTCTGCTTCGACAATCAGCTTGGGCGTTACGCACATGAAATCAACAATATAATTTCCCATCGGCTGCTGGCGGCGGAATTTATGGCCGTTCAGACGGCCTGCCCTCAGGTGCTGCCACAATTTTGCTTCCGCCTCGCTCATTTTTTGACGCATGGCTTTGGAGCGTTGATGCAGGGCGGGGTTATCGGCAGTCAATAGTTTTTCGGGCGGGGTCATTTTTGTTGTCGGGTGGGTGTTTGTGCAATCCTTCCGGCTTGCTGCCCTCTCTCTAGCTCTCTCCCACGGGAGAGAGGATGGGCAGCTGTTAGGGTTCAGGTTTACTGTAATGGAAACAAATGGTGCAGGCTGCTTTTTCAGACGGCCTTTGATGGGTTGGATTCAGGCATCCTGCAAACAGTTTCTTATTTTTCAATTATTTCTGTTTGTTGCTGTTTATACAAGCCTTACGGCTTGTTGCCCTCTCTCTGGCTCTCTCCCACGGGGAGAGAGGACGGGGCGGCTGTTGGGATTAAAGGTTCTGTAAGGAAAATAGGTTGTGCAGGCTGCTTTGTGTTTTTCAGACGGCCTTTTAAACGTTCAATTCAGGCAGCCTGCACTTTAATAATCTTCAAAAATCCAATCAAAATCAGCCATTGCCGTCATACAGGCTGCTTTTCATTCCTGCCGCCGCACTCCGCCATTATACGCCCAACGCCGCCTGTTCCGGCCATCTGAAACGGGTTTACACTTCCAAATCGTCGCTGAGATAAACGCGGCTTGCGTTGTCGTCCGGCATCACGAGGTTCATCAGCAGCGCGGCCAGCCCGCCCATGCAGATGGGGTTTTGGAACAGCTCTTTCAGCGGCAGTTGGCCGAACACTTCGGGTTTGAAGCTCACGCCGAGGCCGAGTCCGATGGAGGTGGCGGCAATCACCATTTCGCGGCGGTTGATACCGTGGCTCATGAGGATGCGCACGCCGGCCACGGTAATCAGGCCGAACATCAGCACCATTGCGCCGCCGATAACGGGGCTGGGAATGGTGGTGAAGGCGCGGCCGACGACTGGGAACAGCCCCAACAGCACCAAAATGGCGGCGATGAATTTGCCGACATGGCGTGAGGCGACGCCGGTCATCTGAATCACGCCGTTGTTCTGCGCGAAGGTGGTCAGGGGCAACGAGCCGAGTGCGGTGGCAATCACGGACACCAGCCCGTCGGCCAGCACGCCGCCGCGCAAACGCCGTCTGAACGCTTCGCCTTCGTAATCTTCGCCGGACACCATGGCGGTGGCGGTCAAGTCGCCCACGGCTTCGAAAATGCTGAGCAGGTACACCAGTCCGGCCACGAAAAACGCCGTCCAATGGAATTCAAAGCCGTATTTGAACGGCACGGGCAATGTGAATGCAGGCAGGTTTTGCAACACGGAAAAATCGACCATGCCCATTACCAACGCGGCAATATAGCCCGCCACCATGCCAACGGCGATACCGCTCATCCGCAGCAGCGGATTTTTCATGCAGTTGAACACCAGCACCACGAGCAGCACAAACGCCGCCAGCCCGATGTTCTGCATCGAGCCGAAGGTGCCGTTGCCCAACGCGGCAAATCCGCCGCCGAATTCGGTAATCGCCACGCTAATCAGGCTCAGGCCAATCATCATTACCACCACGCCGCTGACGGTGGGCGTAATCACTTTTTTCAGATACGGCAGCAGCCAGGCCGAACCGGCCACCAGAAACGCGCCGACAAAGGCCACGCCCAAAAGCGCGGACATCATGGCGTTGGTGTCCATGCCCTGCTCTTTCATGCCGCTGCCCAGCGCAATCATCACGCCGACAAAAGAAAAGTTCACCGACTGGATGGACAGCAGCCCCGAACCGACCGGCCCGAAGCGGTTCACCTGCAAATAAGTGCCGACGCCGGAAGCGACCATCGCCATCGACACCAGATAAGCGGTCATTTCAGACGGCAGTTTCAATGCGCCGCCGACAATCAGGGCAGGAGTAATCATGGGGACGAAAATCGCCAGCAGGTGCGTTACCGCGCTGAGCAGCGCATTGGCAAACGGCGGCTTGTCTTCGAGGCGGTAAACCAAATCGGTGGTGGGGGATTTCGGTGCGGACATTCGGATTCCTTACAGTTGGCAGATACGGCAAAGCCGCTGCCGTAAATCCGGTGCGGCTTGCTGTGAAGATTTGTAAAGGCGGCATTATAGGCCGTTTGCCGGCGGCGGGCAATTCTCTGCTGCTGCAAATGAGCCGGCTGTTTTATTTTTCAGACGGCCTATATGTTGCCACCGCCATCCATATGTTCGGAGGCCGTCTGAAAACGGCTTACGACCGATTGCGGCAGGTTTCTGCAAATCTAAAAAAGGCCGTCTGAAAAAACGTCGTTCCGTTTTTCAGACGGCCTCTGCATCGTCAGTCGGCAACAAGCGGACGGAGCCGCAGTTTCAAACCTTCGTTTTTCACTTTGAACAGCAGGTCGATGTTTGGATGTTTACCTGGATTGGCCTGCGCGTCGGCAACATGTTCGGCAAACCATTCCAAGCCCTGCTCCGCCGCTTCGCCGTCCAATATGCCGCCGAAGCGTTCGGCCAATGCGTTATACAGCTTCCGAACCGAGTTTGCCCGGCGCGGCCGGGATGTGGTGGAGGACGCCGCCGTTTTCACCGCATATGTCCAGCCCGCTCAGGCGGAAAATGTCGGGCATGACGGCCAGATTGTCTTGAAAAGCCATTTTTGTTTCCTTTGAACAGATATGATTCGGAGGGCGTATGGTAACAAGTAATTATTGGCACGCCCTAGCAAAAGTTTACCAAATCAAGCATAATCGCACGGCACGCGTATCCGTGCCGATATGCGTTTCAAAAGAAAATGATCAACTGTTTTAGGAGACACCATGAGTCATATCAAAGTACCGGCGGAAGGCAAAAAAATCATTCCGGGCCAAGCCGTTCCCAACAATCCGATTATCCCCTTCATCGAGGGCGACGGCATCGGCGTGGACATCACGCCCGTCATGATCGACGTAATCGACGCGGCGGTTGCCAAGGCTTATGGTGGCGAGAAAAAAATCCACTGGATGGAAGTATATGCTGGCGAGAAAGCCACCAAAGTGTACGGCGACAACGTTTGGCTGCCGCAGGAAACCTTGGACACACTGAAAGAGTATTCCGTATCCATCAAAGGCCCGATGACCACGCCCGTGGGCGGCGGCATCCGCTCACTCAACGTCGCGCTGCGCCAAGAACTCGACCTCTACCAATGCGTGCGCCCCGTGCGCTACTTCAACGGCGTGCCTTCGCCGCTGAAAGACCCGAGCAAAACCGACATGGTAATCTTCCGTGAAAACACCGAAGACATTTACGCCGGCATCGAATGGGAAGCCGAAAGCGAAAAATGCAAAAAAGTCATCGACTTCCTGCAAAACGAAATGGGCGTGAAGAAAATCCGCTTCCCCGAAACCTCGGGCATCGGCATCAAACCCGTTTCCAAACAAGGTACGCAACGCCTGGTCCGCGCTGCCATCCGCTACGCCATCGACAACGACAAACCGAGCGTTACCCTGGTGCACAAAGGCAACATCATGAAATTCACCGAGGGCGGCTTCCGCGACTGGGGCTATGAACTGGCGCAAAAAGAATTCGGCGCAGAGCCGATCGACGGCGGCCCGTGGTGCAAATTCAAAAATCCGAAAACCGGCAAAGACATCATCGTTAAAGATGCGATTGCCGACGCCTTCCTGCAGCAAATCCTGCTGCGTCCTGCCGAATACAGCGTCATCGCCACCCTCAACCTGAACGGCGACTACATTTCCGACGCGCTGGCGGCACAGGTCGGCGGCATCGGCATCGCCCCGGGTGCGAACATTTCCGACGAATACGCCATCTTCGAAGCCACGCACGGCACCGCGCCGAAGTATGCCGGACAAGACAAAGTGAACCCCGGTTCGCTGATTCTGTCGGCAGAAATGATGCTGCGCCACTTGGGCTGGAAAGAAGCGGCCGACTTGGTAATCGAAGCGATGGAAAAAGCCATCGGCGACAAACAGGTAACCTACGACTTTGCCCGCCTGATGGACGGTGCCAACGAAGTTTCCTGCTCCGCCTTCGGCAAAGCGATGATTGAGCGCATGTAAAAATCCGTTCGGCCAATAACAAAGGCCGTCTGAAAACCCGTTGCAAGATTGAACTGCACCCTAAAGGCCAAATACGCACTCTGGCCGGTTAGGGTACAGTTTTTTATGATTCGATCCATGCAAGGAGCAATGGCATGAAACTCCCGCAAATTATCCGTTTCGCCGATTTTTTACAACAAAACCCCACCGAAGCCGTGCGCACCGTGCTGCATCAAGACGGGCATGACAACATGGTGCTTTGGCAGATTCCGCCACAAACCATGCTGCCCGCCCACCGTCATCCGCGCGGTGCGGACATCTGGATTGTATTGCAGGGCGAAGCCGAGCTGGTGGACGACGCACAAAGCGGCCGCATCATCCGCGCAGGTGAGAGCGTGATAGTCGGCAACCACCAAATCCACGGTGCGCGCAACAACGGCAAAGAAGACTGCATTTTGATTTCGGTTATCAGCCCGAAAGCAGGATTTGAACAGGTATAACCTTTTTCAGACGGCACCAATCTATCGAAGGCCGTCTGAAAACAGATCAACCATAAAAATTTCAACATCCCAAAAATGAAAACCCCATCAGACTGTGCCGCCATTTTCTCATCCTTATCGACAGGGAAACGGGCAAAGTGATTGGGTTCGGCCTTGGAAGGCGGACAGGAAAATTTGAAAATTCCATCAAAGGGAGCAGACTCAACAACTGACAGACTGCCGTCTAAAAGGGCTTTTATCGGTTGCCGATATTTGGAGCCGTTCATGCTCCCTCAATCCCACACCCTTCCACACTGTCCGCATACAGGGGAAACGCGGACTTGCACCCGCTGATGACGACACGAGCATGTCAATTTGAATCGGCCGGAACGGCAAGGTGCAGCGAAGGCCGGTTCATCCACCGCACGCCTTACAGCCAGCCGGCGGCTTCTTCCCTAACCAAAGTTTCCAAAGCGTCTATCCAAGCCGGATTGTCGTTCAGACAAGGAATGTAGCGGAATTCGCGCCCGCCTGCGGCATGAAAAGTTTCACGTCCGGCAATAGCGATTTCCTCCATGGTTTCCAAACAGTCGCTGACGAAGGCGGGACAGATGACGTCCAGCCGGTCGGTACCGTTTCGCGGCAGGCTGATGAAAAGGTCTTGCGTGCTCGGTTCCAGCCAGCGTCCGCGCCCGAAGCGGCTTTGGAAGGAGACGGTGTATTCTTGCTTGTCCAAACCGAGTGCGGCAGCGAGCAGGCGGGCGGTTTCGCCGCATTCGTCGGGATAGGGGTCGCCCGCGTCGTGATGCGCCTGCGGGATACCGTGAAAACTCATCATCAAGTGCCCTCCCCTGCCGTGCTGCTGCCAATAGGCGGAAACCTGTTGGCGCAGGGCCTCGATGTAGGCGGGGTGGTTATAGAAGCTGCGGACGGTACGCAGCCCGACTTGGTTGCGCTGGCGCAACATGGCGCGGAACACTTGATCCAATGCCGCACCGCTGCTGGAGGACGCGTATTGCGGATAAAGCGGGACGGCCAAAATCCGGGTAACGCCCTGCGCTTTGAGTTCGGCCATGGTGTCGGCCACGCCGGGCAGGCCGTATGTCATGGCTGGACGCACCAACACGCCGGGCAGGCGTTGCGCCAAGGCATCGGCCTGGCGGCGGCTGTAAATGTAGAGCGGCGAGCCCTCCTTCAGCCAGATTTTTTTGTAATTTGCCGCGCTGCTTTTTGCGCGGAAAGGCAAAATTGCGCCGCGCAATATGGGCTGCCACAGGGCGGGCTTGAGTTCGACGACGCGCCGGTCGGACAGGAAATCACGCAAGAAGGGACGGACAGCTTCCGCAGTGGGCGCGGACGGTGTGCCGAGGTTGATGAGGAGGACGGCGGTTTGCGGCTGCCGGTCGTGCGGCAGGGCGGGTTCGGTCTGGAAACGGGTCACGTTTTTCCTTTCAGACGGCCTGTTATGCGGCAGGCGGACGTTGGGTTTAGGGTTGGCCTTCCGTCGATGCGGCGGAAGCGGCAGAAGCGGCGGTTGCGTGTTCGGCCGATGCGGCAGACGCATCGTCTTCCGGCACATCGGCCGGCGCAGTATAGTCTTTGCTGCCTTCTTCGATAACGGTGGCCGCTTCCTGCGCCTGGATTTCGGACGCACTCAGTTCGGGCTGGGGTTGGCTGTTGCAGGCAGCCAGCACCAGCGTTACCGCTATCAGGCAGACAGATCGGGCGGTTTTCGGATTGCTCATGTTTTATCGCTCGGAAGCATGGTTTCAGACGGCCTCCCTATTATAGGCCGTCTGAAAGCCTTATTCGGGTTTAACGGGTTTGCAAGGCCTGCACGCTGTCCAGCAGCCATTGCTGTGTTTCTTTGATTTTTGCTTTGGCGGCATCGCTGCAACCGCCCGTTTCGGCAAACAGGCGTTCTTTCTTGCCTTTGCCTTGCGCGTAGGCGCGGGCGGTGATGATTTGGATGTCGTTGTCGTTCATATCGAGTTTGAGTTTGGCCGCCGTCTGTTTGATGCCTTTCAGCAAGGCGGTGTGCAGTTTCCCACCCGGTGCGTAGAAGGGATCGTCCTGACGGCTGATGCCGCATTCCATCGCCTCTTTGTGCAGAATACCGCTCAATTCGGCCATGTCGAACAGGTTAATCAGCCGGGCCTGATCTGCCGCTTCGCCTGCGGCGGATGCGGGTGCGGCAGAGAGTGTCAGCGGCAGCAGAATCAGGGCGGCAAGCAGGTGTTTTTTCATCTTTCATTCTCCGGTTGGTCGGCCACGGGCTCTCCGTTGTCTTCAAGCCAGCGGCGGTGTTGGAAATCGTATTGGTAGTGCTCGAACAGCAACAGCGGGTCTTTGCACAGCAACAGCGGTTTGCCGTCTATCCAATGATAGCGCAGGCAGGATATTTTCCCGCCCAAACCCGCTGCGGCCAACGTTTCGGGATAACGCCCGTGCCGTGCATAATATTGCCCGAAAGCGGCAGCCGAAACGGCCATTTCGTGCCGCGCATGGTAATAGTTGAAGATATTTATCCCCACCGACAAAGCAGCCGCGATTATCCACACAATGTTTCTGAGCCGTTCTTTCCGTGCCGCCTCCGGCCGTTGCCGGACCGACCTTGATGCGGACAGGCGGACGGCAAACAACAGGGGCAAGGCGAAAACCAGCATGTAGGCCGAACCCGGCGTCGCGGTTATGCCGAGGAAGAAAGCAATGCCTGCCAAAGTGGCGGAACAGGAAATGACCGTCATCACAACAGACTTCAAGCTGTTTCTTTCCATCGCCTCTCCGTATCCGCTTTTCAGACGGCCTCAAGCATCGGAGGCCGTCTGAAAACTATAAATCATCTTTCCGCGCCAACACCTTGCGGCTGCCGCCGACATCGGCGGGCGACACCACGCCCGCTTCTTCCAAGGCCTCCATCATATTGGCGGCGCGGTTGTAGCCGATTTTCAGGTGGCGTTGCAGCGAGGAAATCGAGGTTTTGCGCGTTTCGATGACAAAAGCGACGGCTTGGTCGAACAGTTCGTCCGCACCCGCGTTCGGATTGACCGCATTGACGGTTTCCATCGCCGCTTCGCCCGACAGCAGGCCTTCGACATAATCGGCCGGAGCCTGCCGTTTGATGTGGGAGACGACTTCATGCACTTCGTGGTCGGATACAAACGCACCCTGCAGGCGGGTCGGCTCGGCATTGCCGGGCTGGAGGAACAGCAGGTCGCCGTATTTCAACAGGTCTTCCGCGCCCATTTGGTCGAGGATGGTGCGGCTGTCGATTTTGCTCTGCACGGTAAAGGCCATGCGCGTCGGAATGTTGGCCTTAATCAGGCCGGTAATCACGTCCACACTCGGCCGCTGGGTGGCGATAATCAGGTGGATGCCGGCGGCGCGGGCTTTTTGCGCCAGGCGGGCAATCTGTTGTTCGACCGCCTTGCGCTCGGTCATCATCAGGTCGGCCAATTCGTCAATCACCACCACAATCAGCGGCAGTTTTTCCAGCGGCTCCGGCTCGTCGGGATTCAGGCTGAACGGATTGGGGATTTTCTGCCCTTCTTCAGCCGCTTTGGCGATTTTTTCGTTGTAACCGTCCAGATTGCGCACGCCCAAATGCGACAGCAGGCGGTAGCGTTTTTCCATTTCGGCCACACACCAGTTCAAGGCCTGCCCCGCTTCGCGCATATCGGTTACCACCGGGCAAAGCAGGTGCGGAATGCCGTCGTATACCGACAACTCCAGCATTTTCGGGTCGATCATGATAAAGCGCACTTCGTCGGGCGTGGCTTTGTAAAGCATGGACATAATCATACCGTTCACGCCCACCGATTTGCCCGACCCGGTCATACCCGCCACCAGCAGATGCGGCATTTTGGCCAAATCGCCCACCATCGGCACGCCAGCGATGTCTTTGCCCAGGGCGACGGTGAGCTTGGATTTGGCTTCTGCAAACACGGGAGCGGCCAGGATTTCGCGCAGGGTAACTTCCTGACGACGGTCGTTCGGCAACTCGATACCCATGGTGTTTTTGCCCGCAATGGTCTCGACAATACGCACAGACTGCAACGACATCGAACGTGCCAAATCTTTGGCCAGATTCACAATCTGACTACCCTTCACGCCCTGCGCCGGCTCGATTTCATAACGTGTGATGACAGGGCCGGAAGTGGCGGAAACCACCTGCACTTCAATACCGAACTCGGCCAATTTGCTTTCGATGCGTTCGGCCGTTTGTTGCAGTTTGTCGGGATCAATCGGCAGCGCCTCGCCTTTCGGATTGCTCAACAGGCCGAGCGCGGGTTTGACATATTCGCCCGTCGGCGGTGTTTCGACCGCTTCGCCCTTGCTGTCAAACAAGGCCGTCTGAACGGGAACGGGCGGGGTGACTTCCAACGCCACGGTTTTTCGGTTGCTGCTGGCGGCAACGTGCTTGTCCAATGGTTCGGCCATGATGGTTTCCGCTTCTTTCACCATGCGCCGCGTGGTTTTTGCATCAGGCAGGTCTTTGATGTAGGGCGAATGGCGGCGGGTGATTTTTTCCCACAGCCATTCCAGCCTGCTGCCGATGTTTTCCAGCATATCCAGCCAAGAAATCTGCGCGACAAAGGAAAAAGCCAGCAATACGATGACCAGCATCACCAAGAAACTGCCGCCGTTGCCGAGCAGATGGCTGAATATGCTGCCAATCAGCAAACCTGCCAGACCGCCCGCCCCGGTGGGCAGGGAATCGCCGAGCTGCTGCTGCCACAAGGCATATTCCAAAACCGGGCTGCCCAAAAGCAGCACCGTCAGCCCCGCCACAGCCAGTTTCACACTGTACGGACGACTGTCGGGCGAACGCAGCGGGCGGAAACTTTTCCACAGCCACACCAGCGCGGCCAACACCAGCCACCACACCGACAATCCGAACAGGTAATAACCGACGTCGGCAAAATACGCGCCAAACAGGCCGCCGAGATTGTGGATGGTCTCGTCGGCAATCACGCTGCGCGACCATGCGGGG
Organism: Neisseria sp. P0008.S010; assembly: GCF_051962715.1. Lineage (NCBI taxonomy): Bacteria > Pseudomonadati > Pseudomonadota > Betaproteobacteria > Neisseriales > Neisseriaceae > Neisseria > Neisseria sp. P0008.S010. The sequence continues at coordinate 43,197 of NZ_JBQCVA010000001.1, read as the reverse complement.
TCGTTCATATCGAAACTGGCCAGCGTGATGGCGAAATAGATGGTTACCATCAGGCCGAACAGCCAAAAGGTATCGCCGATTAAATTGGCAATGTGCTCGGAACGGCGGCGGACGGCCTCATTGCTGACTACGCCCGTGCCGCGCCCGCTTTTGCCGTCGTCCTGCTTTTTCTTTTCTGCCGGCGTCCGGCGGCGCGTGCCTGTGGTTTTGCGTGTGCTTTTTTGGGGTTCGGGTTTGCTGCTCATAAAAACTTCAAGATTATTCGAATAGGCCGTCTGAAAACAGGGACGGCGGTAAAAACGCGGAATTATATAGTATTTTCAGACGGCCTGAATGACGAGTCAGGCAAAATGGCCGCAACCGAGGATGCAGTCGTGCCGCGCACCTGTGGCACGGCGCGGGTTGGACGGGATTCGGTTGACCCAGCAGGCGGCCAGCCAGCCGAAGGCGGCGGCCTCCACCCACTGCGGATCAAGATTGAGTGCCGACGTACCGAGTATTTCGCATTGCGGCAGGCGTTCCGCCAAATCCGCAGTCAGCAGGGGATTGCGGATTCCGCCGCCGCAAACGTAAACCCGTCGGCACTCCGGCGCGGCGCGGCGGATTTCGGCGGCGGCGGTTTCGGCGGTAAAGGCGGTCAGCGTGCGCAAAACATCGTGCGGATTTTCCCCGCCGGAAAGCCGTTCGGCCAAATACGGCAGGGCGAACAATTCGCGGCCGGTACTTTTGGGCTGCGGTCGGGAAAAATAGTCATGGCAAAGCAGGTTTTCCAGCAATGGCGGCAGCACCCTGCCCTGCGCCGCCAGTCGGCCGTCTTCGTCGTACGGCTTCTGCCAAAATTTCTGCGTCCATGCGTCCATCAGCATATTGCCCGGCCCGGTATCAAATCCGAAAGCCGGCGCGTCCGGCGGCAGTACGCTGATATTGGCGATACCGCCGATATTGAGCAGCACGCGGGTTTCGTCGGGTGAGGCAAATAATGCCTGATGAAACGCCGGAACCAGCGGCGCACCCTGCCCTCCCGCCGCCAAATCGCGGCTGCGGAAGTCGCCGACGGTAAAAATCCCCGTCAGCTCGGCCAGCAACGGCAAGTCGGCAAGCTGGATGCTGTAACCGTGCTCCGGCGCATGGCGTACGGTTTGCCCGTGGCAGCCGACTGCGGCAATATCAGACGGCCGCAAGCCTTGCCGTTCCAGCAGTTGCTCCACGGTATCGGCATACAGGCGGCTTAACTGTTGCGCCAATATCCTGCTGCGGTGCAATTCGTCCCCGCCGCTGTCCTGCAAGGCCAGCAGTTCGCTTTTCAGACGGCCCGGATACGGTAAAAAACTGTGCGCTTCCGCACCCAGCCAGCGGCCGCCGTCCATACGGATTAACACGGCATCCGCGCCGTCCATGCTGGTGCCGGACATAATGCCGATATAGAGTTGGCTGCTTGATGCCGAATCGGTTTGGCTTGTAGAAGTGTGTGTCATGATTGAGGCCGTCTGAAAAATAATGATGGGCTGCCGATTAAGGACAGCCCGTATTGTAACGCGCTTTGCCGCCTGCGGCAGAATCGGCAAACAAAGGAAAGGCCGTCTGAAAACCAGATTCGGCATTCAGACGGCCTTTCCATAATCATATGAAGCTGGAGCTTTAAAAATTTCTCCGTCCCCAATATGAATTGCAGACATCAAATCCCAATGCAATATGCGTCGGCCGACAAAAAAGGGCATGCAGTTTTTGCATACCCTTTTATTATCGCATTTTTAGAATTTGCCGCCGGATTCGTTTACCATATAAACAACGGCCGCTTTCACTTCGTCGTCGCTCAATTCGGTGTTTCCACCTTTGGCCGGCATCATGCCTTTATCTTGGAAACCTTCGAGAGCATGTTTAAACAAGGTATCTTTGCCTTTTTTGATACGCGGAGCCCATTCGTCTTTATGAGTGACACGCGGCGTATCCGGGATGGCGGAATTGGCACCATGGCAGCCGAAGCACAAGCCGTCAAACACTTTTTTACCGGTTGCCATCACATCGCCGTTTCCACCTTCGGCAGGAGCAGCAGCTTCGGATTTCCCGGCAGCCGGCGCAGTACCGGATGCGGCGGCCTCGGACGCGGCACCTGAAGCAGCCGATTCGGTTGGGGCAGGCGCTTTGTCAGGATCAGGCAGATTACCGCCGGATTGATTAGCCATATAAACAATCGCGCGCTTCAACTCCAGTTCGGTCAGGTCGGATTGACCGCCTTTTGCCGGCATGGCGTTAAAGCCGTTCAAGGCATGATTGAACAAGGTGTCGAAACCTTGAGCCAGGCGGGGAGCCCAATCGGCATTGTGCGTGATTTTCGGGGAACCTGCCGTCGAGCTGTCGGCAGCATGACACTGGTAACAAACCTTAGCGAAGATTTTGTCGCCTTTACGCTCGCCGACGGGAACACCGTCCCCCTCGACAACGGAACCTTGCGGCTGAATCCGTGTCTGAGTGGCCGCCTCGGTAGTTTCTTCAACCGTTCCGTGATAGCCGCTACTGGCCAATTTGACCAAAAAATAAAGGGTAGCCAACAGAATGACGATGCCGCCGATCAGCGTGGTTAGGGCGGAACCGCGGGCATTTTGGTTGGTAGGATGGTTCATATTTATAAGCCTCGCCGTTTTTTGTTTAGTGATGAGGAAATTGAATTTTATGTGGTGTTAATATCAATTAACAATAATTTGCGGATTATACTGAATCCGTTCCGTCTTTCCAATCTCTAAATTTTGGCCTATCTCAAAAAAATAGGAAATATCCGCGCAGGCCATACAGAATAAACCCGATTAAATTTCAATGCTTCGACAACAAGTTGCCGAAACCATAAAGATTGATTTTGTGAAACAGCCGAAATGTGGGATAATGCTGGGACTTTGTACCCGTAGCTCAGTTGGAAGAGTGTCAGCCTCCGAAGCTGAAGGTCGCTGGTTCGATCCCAGTCGGGTGCGCCAATTCCCAACAGGCCGTCTGAATTTTTTTCAGACGGCCTGTTGTTTTCCTATTATTTCAAGACAGCCTCCGCCGCGTAATCAGTGCTTGCCTGTTACCCAAGTTTGCGTTATCTTATGCGCTCTTTACTTTTTTAAACACTTTGCGCTCTAAGCGCGATTCTGAAACCCGCAAGCTGTCGCCGGCTCATCCGTTCGCGTACCATAAACCGCCGTCCGGAAAACCGGCATTACCGTTGCATCGCGAAGCACGGGTTTATTATCGCCTTACAGGCAGAATTAAAGAGGCAATCATGCAACTATCCGGTGCACAAATTCTTGTGCAAAGTCTGAAGGCGGAGAACGTCGAATACGTTTTCGGCTATCCCGGCGGCGCGGTACTCGAAATCTACGACGCGCTTTTCCAACTCAACAAATTCAAACACATCCTGGTAAGACACGAACAAGCTGCGGTACATGCGGCCGACGCCTATGCCCGTGTCAGCGGCAAGGTTGGCGTGGCTTTGGTGACTTCGGGTCCCGGCGCGACCAACGCGCTCACCGGTATCGCCACGGCCTATTCCGATTCGATTCCGCTGGTGGTGATTTCCGGCCAGGTCGGCTCGCCCGCCATCGGCACGGATGCGTTTCAGGAAATCGATATGGTCGGCGTATCGCGGCCGTGTGTGAAGCATAATTTCCTGGTCAAGAATATCGATGATTTGACCACTACGGTAAAAAAAGCCTTCCAAATTGCCCGCAGCGGCCGTCCCGGCCCGGTGGTTATCGACATCGCCAAAGACGTTACCCAGTCTATGGCCAAGTTCAGCTATCCTCAGGAAGACATTTTTATCCGCTCCTACCAGCCGGTTCTCAACGGACACATCGGTCAAATTAAGAAGGCCGTACAAATGCTGGTGGCAGCGAAACGGCCTTTGGTGTATTTCGGCGGAGGCGTGGTTTTGGGTAATGCTGCCGACGAGCTGACGGAGTTTGTCAAACTCGCCGGCCTGCCCTGTACCGCGACGCTGATGGGCTTGGGCGCGTATCCGTCCGATGACAGACAGTATTTGGGCATGCTGGGCATGCACGGCACTTACGAAGCCAATCTGGCCATGCACAATGCCGATGTGGTTTTGGCAGTCGGGGCGCGTTTTGACGACCGTGTGGTTTCCGTTCCCGCCAAGTTTTTGGAAAAGCCGAAAAAAATCATCCATATCGACATCGACCCGTCCAGTATTTCGAAACGCGTCCGCGCCGATGTACCGATTGTCGGCGACGTGAAGAATGTTTTACGCGAGATGGCGGCGATTTGGAAAAGCCAAAATCTTCAGGTAAACAGCCAGCATTTGGAAAAATGGTGGCATAGCCTGGAAAGCTGGCGCGCGCGCGATTGTCTGCGCCTGCCGCAGGCGACCGACAATATTATTCTGCCGCAGATGGTGATTAAAACTTTGGCCGAAGTAACCAACAACGACGCCATCATCACATCCGACGTCGGTCAGCATCAAATGTTTGCCGCCCAGTTTTATCCGTTCAGACGGCCGCGCCAATGGCTTAATTCGGGCGGTCAGGGCACGATGGGGGTGGGCCTGCCCTATGCAATGGGCGCGTATTTGGCCGACCCGTCCAAAGATGTGTGCTGCATTACCGGCGAAGGCTCGATTCAGATGAATATCCAAGAATTGAGCACCTGCTTCCAATACCGCCTGCCGGTAAAAATCATCTGCCTGAACAACGGTTATCTGGGCATGGTGCGCCAGTGGCAGGAGCTTTATTACGGCGAACGCGAATCGGAAACCTATTTCGACTCGCTGCCTGATTTTGTGAAACTCGCCGAAGCCTACGGCCATGTCGGTATGCGTATCGAGAAGCCGTCCGATGTGGAAGACGCGCTGCGCGAAGCCTTGGCCATGAAAGACCGCTGTGTGTTCTTGGACTTCATCACGGACAAAAAACAAAATGTTTTCCCGATGGTCGGCAACGGCAAGGGCTTGGACGAGATGGTACTGCCGCTGCACATGCGCGAAACCAAGGCCGACAGCGATGTCAATGATGTAAACGACCGCGATTACGATACAAGGAGCGTGCCATGAGACATATCCTATCCGTTTTGATGGAAAACGAATCGGGCGCGATGAGCCGCGTGGTCGGCCTGTTTTCGGCGCGCGGCTACAATATCGACTCGCTGTCGGTATCGGCCACCGAAGACAAAACGCTCTCGCGCATGACCATCGTTACCCACGGCGACGATGTGGTTATCGAGCAAATCACCAAACAACTCAACAAATTGATTGAAGTGGTCAAAGTGGTCGATTTGAACGAAAGCCGCTTTGTCGAACGCGAACTAATGCTGGTAAAAGTCCGCGCCGTAGGCAAGGACCGCGACGAAATCCTGCGCCTGACCGATATTTACCGCGGCCAAGTGGTCGATGTTACCGACAAGAGCTATACCGTCGAAGTAACCGGCACGACCGACAAACTCGATTCTTTCTTGGAAACCGTTGGCAAGCCGCTGATTTTGGAAACGGTGCGTACCGGTGCGGCAGGCATCGGGCGCGGCGAACGGATTTTGAAGATTTGAGTTTTTGGGCTTTCAGACGGCCTGAAACGATTCAAAAGCCGTCTGAAAGCCGCCCCGAAAGGAAAAAACATGAGCAACATCAAAATTACCGCAATCATCACCGTCAAGGCCGAACACCGAGCCGAACTGCTGGACGTGTTCACCGCACTGGTCGGCGAAAGCCGCAAGGAAGGCGGCAACCTGCGCTACGATTTGCATCAAGACCTGCAAAACCCGAACCGCTTCGTTTTCTTTGAAAACTGGAAAGACCAGGCCGCCGTGGACAGCCACAACGCCAGCGTCCATTTCCAAAACTTCCTGAAAGCCATCGACGGCAAAACCGAAGCCGTGGACATCGTCATGATGAAAGACGTATCCGACAACGGCAACTGATTCCCCCTCCAACCGATTTACTTTTAATCAAACTTAAGGAAAAAACAATGCGAGTTTATTACGACAAAGACGCCGACCTGTCCCTGATCAAAGGCAAAACCGTCGCCATCATCGGCTACGGCTCACAAGGCCACGCCCACGCAGCCAACCTGAAAGATTCGGGCGTAAACGTAGTGGTCGGCCTGCGCCAAGGCGGTTCTTGGAAAAAAGCCGAAGCGGCCGGTTTCGAAGTATTGTCCGTGGCCGATGCCACCAAAAAAGCAGACGTGGTGATGATTCTGCTGCCCGACGAAAACCAGCCCGTCGTGTACAAAAACGAAATCGAGCCCAACCTGAAACAAGGTGCGGCACTGGCTTTCGCCCACGGCTTCAACGTCCACTACAACCAAATCGTGCCGCGTGCCGACTTGGACGTGATTATGGTCGCCCCCAAAGGCCCCGGCCACACCGTGCGCAGCGAATTTTTGAAAGGCGGTGGCGTACCTTCGCTGATTGCCGTTTACCAAGATAAAAGCGGCAAAGCCCGCGACATCGCCCTGTCTTACGCCGCAGCCAACGGCGGCACCAAAGGCGGCGTGATTGAAACCAACTTCCGCGAAGAAACCGAAACTGACCTCTTCGGCGAACAGGCCGTATTGTGCGGCGGCGTGGTCGAGCTGATCAAAACCGGCTTCGAAACCCTGACCGAAGCAGGCTACGCGCCCGAAATGGCATACTTCGAATGCCTGCACGAAATGAAGCTCATCGTTGACCTGATCTACGAAGGCGGTATCGCCAACATGAACTACTCTATTTCCAACAACGCGGAGTACGGCGAATACGTTACCGGCGTGGAAGTCATCAACGACAAATCGCGCGAAGCCATGCGCAATGCCCTCAAACGCATCCAAACCGGCGAATACGCCAAAATGTTCATCCAAGAAGGTGCCGTCAACTACGCCAGCATGACCGCCCGCCGCCGCCTGACTGCCGACCACCAAATCGAAAAAGTCGGCGCGCAACTGCGTTCCATGATGCCTTGGATTGCCAAAAATAAATTGGTGGACCAGGATAAAAACTAAACGTTTGGGTTGAAAAAACCGAAAGAGGCCGTCTGAAAACTGGGAAATGGGTTTTCAGACGGCCTTAATCTTTTGATTTGTATGCACAGATTGCCGTTTTTCATTTCGCGGTACAATGCCGTCTGAAAACGCCCTGCCCGGCTGCCCAACTTCATTCTCGATACAAAACAGCAAACCGCAGGCACGCATACAAAAGCGATTTTCCTGCCGTCCCGATGCCTTTAAACCAAAAGGCAACAGCGGCACAACAAAGCCGAACCCGCCAACTGCCTCAGGACAAAACCATGAAAAAACTCATCCTCACCCTCTGCCTAACCGCCGCTGCCGCTACATCCGCGGCCGCATCCGACGAAGGGCGCATCGCCGCATTAGAAGCCCGAATCGCCGATTTGGAACACCGCATCGCCGCATTGGAGCGCAACGACAACACGGCATACCGCCCGAACCGTTCGGTTTACGTATGCAGCATTACCCCCTTCCAAAAAACTTTCGAAGCCGCCGACCGCAACGAAGGACTGGCACGCAGCAAAGTCTGCCGCGCCTGCAACGCCGAAACCTCGGCCATGTTCTGCGAAGACCGCGACATCCGCTGCAAACGCTTCGATTAAACCGCTCCGCGCTTGCAGCGGCAGACTGCGCTCGGTTAAGATTCAGGCCGTCTGAAAAACACGCCCGCCGTCTTTTCAGACGGCCTCCATCCATACTTTTACATCAACCCTTATGAACCCGCCCATCCTCAACCAAATCACCCTGATCGGCGTCGGCCTGATCGGCGGCTCGTTCGTCCTTGACCTGAAACGGCTGGGCTTGGTGCGCCACGTAACAGGCATCGATGTAAACGAAAGCAACCTCGAACGCGCACTGGAACGGAAAGTCATCGACAGCGCAGCCGTCGGCATCCGGGCCGAACACATCGCGGCGGCCGATTTGGTGCTGATTGCCACGCCGGTCTCCACACTCGGCAACATCTGCCGCACCATCGCGCCGTTTTTACAGCCCGACACCGTCGTCAGCGACGTCGGCAGCACCAAACAATCCGCACTGGCCGCCTTCGCCCAACACCTGCCGCAACACCTGCCGCAATGCGTGGCCGCCCACCCGATTGCCGGTTCCGACCGCAGCGGTGCGCTGGCGGCACAATTCGGCCTCTATCAAGACAAAAAACTGATTCTCTGCCCGCACGAAACGCAAAATCTCGAAGTGGAAGCACTCGTCGGCAGATTATGGCAAGCGGTCGGCGCACAAATCTTCCGCATGAGCGCGCAAGAACACGATGCCGTCTTCGCCGCCGTTTCCCACCTGCCGCACATACTGGCCTTTGCCTACGTCCACCAAATCCTCGACCATGCCGACGGCGCAACCTATCTCGATTTCGCCGCCACCGGCTTCCGCGACTTCACCCGCATCGCCTCCAGCCACCCCGCCATCTGGACGGACATCTGCTTTGCCAACCGCGACAGCCTGCTGAAACTGCTCGAAGGCCAACAACGCCAGCTGGAAAAAATCGCAAGCCTGCTCCGCAACGGCGATTCAGACGGCCTCTACCGCTATTTCGCCGAAGCGAAACAAACGCGGGACGACTGGCTGGAACGGCAATAATCCGTCGTCCGCAAAAAGGCCGTCTGAAAACATTCCGACGAAACCGAAACGTTTTCAGACGGCCTGACCGCCACTCGATTAGTGCATCACTTGCGCGAGAAACTGCTTCGCCCGCTCGCTTTTTGGCCGGGTAAAAAACTCTTCCGGCGGCGCGTCTTCGACAATTTGGCCGTGATCGACAAAAATCACCCGGTCGGCCACCTCGCGGGCAAAGCCCATTTCGTGGGTTACGCACATCATGGTCATCCCGCTTTGCGCCAAATCCTTCATCACCTTCAACACTTCGCCGACCATTTCCGGGTCGAGTGCGGAAGTCGGCTCGTCAAACAGCATCACGCGCGGCTCCATCGCCAGCCCGCGCGCAATCGCTACACGCTGCTGCTGCCCGCCGGACAACTCCCCCGGCAGGGCATCTTTCTTGTGGGACAAACCGACGCGTTCCAACAGGTGCAAAGCCTTGGGAATCACATCTTCCCGCCGCTGCTTTTTCACCACCACGGGCGACAGGATGATGTTTTCCAACACGCTCAAATGCGGATAAAGGTTAAAATGCTGAAACACGAAACCGACTTCGGTGCGTACCTTGTTCAAATCGGTTTGCGGGTCGGCCACATTGATGCCGTCCACCCAAATTTCGCCGCTTTGGATGCTTTCGAGTTGGTTTACCGTGCGGATCAAAGTCGATTTGCCGCTACCCGAAGGCCCGCAAATCACCACCACTTCGCCCTGCCCGATTTCCAAATTGACATTATTGACCACGTGCAGGTCTTTAAAGAATTTATTGACGTTTTTGAATTTAATCATGTTTATTTCTTTCAGACGGCCTTACGGACCAAATAATTGCTCAGTTCCACATATTTTTCCGGCGCGATGTGTTCGGCGCGGTCTTGCGGATTGATGCCGACTGCCTGCAAATCCTCGTCGCCGGCCAGTTCTTTCAGATTGTTGCGTATGGTTTTGCGGCGTTGGTGGAAGGCGAGTTTCACCAGTTTGGCAAAATGCTCGAAATCGTCCGCCTTGCCGATGCGGTGTTTCAACGGAATCATGCGCACCACCGCCGAATCCACTTTTGGCGCGGGGTCGAACGATTCGGGCGGCACGTCAATCAACAGCTCCATATCGAAAAAATATTGCAGCATCACGCCCAAGCGGCCGTAGTCGTTGCTTTTCGGCGCGGCGACCATGCGCTCGACCACTTCTTTTTGCAGCATAAAGTGCATATCGACGACATCGTCCGCCACTTCCGCCAGCTTGAACAAAAGCGGCGTGGAAATATTGTACGGCAGGTTGCCGACGATTTTCTTTTTGCCCGCTATGCCGTTGAAATCAAACTGCAACACATCGCCTTCGTGAATCACCAGTTTGTCGGCAAACGGCAGCGTTTTCAGACGGCCTACGATGTCGCGGTCGATTTCGATAACGTGCAGGCGGTTCAGCTTTTTCGCCAAAGGTTCGGTTATCGCCGCCAAGCCCGGCCCGATTTCAATCACCACATCTTCGGCCTGCGGGCGCACGGCATTGACGATATCGGCAATGATGCGCGTATCCTGCAAAAAATTCTGCCCGAAGCGTTTTCTGGCTTTGTGTTCTTTCATGATGCTGACAGGTGGGGAAAACTGCGTATTGTAGCCCAAACCGCATCAGGCCGTCTGAAAAATCCGCCGTAACGGCGGTTTTCGATATAATGCGGCGGCTGACGGGCCGAGATACCCAAAAGCCGTCTGAAAACCAAGCCATCCAAAGGGATTCATATGAAAAAGATTGTTTTCACGATTGCCGCTGCCGCCATATTGGCCGCCTGTGCCGCCCATCATTCTAACGGCGGCAATGAGTTATACGGCGAAATCAAAGGCGGCGTCAGCGTCGGCCATACCCACACCCGTTAGGCAACCACCTGCCGCGCCGCAAAGCAGATCGCCCGTTATGAAGCATCCGCATCCGAATGATCCGCCGCCGTTGTTTGCCTGGCTGTCCGAGCATGGCCGTTCGGCTTTGCCCGCATTGGCCGCATTATCGTTGGACGAAAAAGTGCGGGTGCAGAATTTTGCGGCATTAAAAACGGTATTCGGACGGCAAAACGCCCGTCTGCTTCCCGCACAAATGGATTTCGGCCTGACCGAGCTGCTGGATTACGCCATCTTCGAACCGCACGGCCGCCCGTATGCCTACACGGCCGCCGTTCTGCTAAACCTGCAATACGGCATCGAACACAAACGCCCGAGCATGGATTTGGCACTCTGCCGCGATGCCTATACCGCCCGTATCCGCGCCACGCTGCCGCAGGATATGCAAACCGCGCTGGACGGTGCGTTTGCCCTTGCGGCAGAACATGGGATACTTTGACCAACTATTCCGATGCGCAAGATAGATAATGAAACAGGCCGTCTGAACTTTTCAGACGGCCTGTTTGTCTACAGATAGTGTTTAGCGGTCGATTTGGCTGCCGATTACGCCACCCAGGGCAGCACCGCCCAAAGTCGCGCCGGTTGTACCGCCGATCAGATTCCCGGCTACACCGCCGATGGCTGCACCGGCGGCAGTATTGCGCTGGGTGCGGGTCATGCCGTTACAAGCAGTCAGGGAAACGGCCAAAGCGGCTAATACGGCGGTTTTCAAGAATAAAGATTTCATTGTGAAACTCCTTGTTTTTATGGGAATGAGAAACACCATTTGCTAAAATGGCGATGTAAGGATACACGTCTGTCGTGCGTATTGCCGTCTATTTAGGTTAAATTCTCCAAAGGTTCGTTAGCTATGCCGGATTATGCCTGGGCGCATCTTGCCCATTTGTTTTTCGCCGTGATTTTTGTCGGCGGTGTTTTTTTCGAGGCCTTGGTTTTGAGCGTGATGCACACCTCGGCCGTTTCGCGCGAATCGCGCCGCGAAGTCGAACGTGCTTTGTCCCGACGCGCCGTAAAGGTGATGCCTTGGGTGGTGGCGGCCGTATTTTTGTCCGGCCTGACCATGGCTTACCTGCGCTATCTGCCGAACTTGGCCGCGCCCTTCGCTTCTTCCTTCAACCTGCAACTGACGCTGAAAGTGATTATTGCGGCAAGCATCCTGCTGCATTTTGTCGTGGCCGTTACGAAAATGCGGCGGCACACGCTGACCAAAGCCTGGTCGCGCTATATCCATACCGCCGTGCTGTTGCACATGACGCTGATTGTGATACTGGCAAAAACCATGTTTTATTTTGTATGGTAAACCCGTCATACATCCCAACTTCCACGCCAATAGCGGTGGCAAATATCGCAGCCTTCTTTTTTCCGAATGGCTGACACTTTGGAATGGAAGCCGAACAGATGGCGGATTTACCCGCCCCGCCCCAAACAGTTTTATTGACTGTTGCACGTGCCGCCTTCCCGACAGGGGAAACCGCCATATCGTTCGAGGGCATTTCTCCCTCCGTCGGCAGTCTTTGCACGGATATTTCCGCCTGCTTGCTTTAAACGCGGGTCGGGACGTAAAAAGGCCGTCTGAAAAACATCTTTCAGACGGCCTTTTTGCTACAAACTATATCCGACGGGTTTATTTGTCTTCTTTAGTTGTTTCTTTTTTGTCTTTTTTTGCCGGTTTTTTGGCAGCCAAACCGAGCGATTCACGCCATTTGGCCGGGTCTTTCACCAAATCCAGCGCGGCTTTCAGTTGGGCATCTTTCGCAGGATCGGGATTGTGGCGCGAAGAGAGTTCTTCTTCCGCCTCTTTCTCTTTATCCTTGCCCTTGTTTTTGCCTTTGGCAGCCTCTTTGTCGGCTTGGGATGCGGCTTTTTCTTCAACGGCATCATCGTGCACCGCGCCGTTTACTTCTTCCCCGCCCAACGGATTGCCGATGTGTCCGGCCAAATCGGCCTCGCGGCTTTCGTAGGTTCGGTTTTTATCTTTGACTTCCACATCCGGCACGATGCCTTGCGCCTGAATCGAGCGGTCGTTCGGCGTGTAGTAGAGCGAAGTGGTCAGCTTGATGGCACTGCCGTTGGATAGCGGCAGCACGGTCTGCACCGAGCCTTTGCCGAAACTCTGCGTGCCGACGATGACGGCGCGTTTGTGATCCTGCAGGGCGCCGGCGACAATCTCCGAAGCGGAGGCCGAACCGGAATTGATCAATACGGTTACCGGGATGTTTTTGACTTCGGACGGCAGGCCTTTGAGCGGGTCGGCATGGCCGGAGAAGATGTAATCTTTCGGCAGGGCGGACAGGCTCATGCCGTCTTTGCCGTCGCGGCCTTTGGTGCTGACCACTTTGGCACCTTCGGGCAGGAAGGCGGCAGATACGCCCACCGCGCCGTTAAGCAGGCCGCCGGGGTCGTCGCGCAAGTCCAAAATCAAGCCTTGGAGCGGGGCTTTGTTTTCTTTGGTCAGCTTTTGCACTGCTTCGCGCAACGAGGCGACGGTACGTTCTTGGAACTGGCTGATGCGGATGTAGCCGTAGCCCGGCTCGATCAGTTTGGAGCGCACGCTCTGCACCTTGATGATGGCGCGGGTGAGTTTGAAGGTCAGCGGTTTGGAAGAGTCTTTGCGCGAAATGGTCAGTTCGATGTTGGTGCCGGGTTTGCCGCGCATCTTTTTTACCGCTTCGCTCACGCTCATGCCGCGTGTCGAAACGCCGTCGATTTTCGCGATGTAGTCGCCGCTTTTGATGCCGGCACGTTCGGCCGGGGTGTCTTCAATCGGAGCGATGATTTTGACAAAGCCGTCTTCGGAGCCGATTTCCATCCCCAAGCCGCCGAATTCGCCGCTGGTGCTTTCCTTCAGGTCGGCATAGTCTTTTTTGTTCATGTATTCGGAATGCGGGTCGAGATCGGCCACCATGCCTTTCGCGGCACTTTCGAGCAGGACATCGTCGGTTTTGTCTTCATAGTAGTTGGCTTTAATCTGACTGTAAACTTCTGCCAACGTACGGATGGACTGTACCGGCAGCGCATCCTGTTTTTTGCCCTCGGAGGCGGCGAAACCCTGCACGCCGACGGTCAGCAATGCACCGCTGAACGCGCCCAATGTGTAGAGTGCGACTTTTTTCAAAGTGGAATTTGCCATGTTTGTATATTCTCGTTTGTTTCTGAATGCCGACCTGCGGCAAAGATGCGAACTGTATTGGATTTGATGTTGTCCATCAACTGCTTTTATCAAAAAATACAATAGGCGGAAAAACGAAAAGGCCGTCTGAAAACGGGCGGCCGGACTTTCAGACGGCCTCTATGCTTCCGCCTCCCCGCCCTAGCGCAGCCAGGCGGCGGGGTTCATTGCCGCAAGCCGGTAGCGGATTTCGAAATACAGGCCTTGCTCGCCCGACGGCAGGCTGCCGCTGGTGCCGATTGTCGCGCCCGTTTTCACGCTGCCGCCGCTGCCGACGGCGATGGACGACAGGCCGGAATAAACGCCGGTGTAGCCGTCGCCGTAGTCGATGACGACGGTATTGCCGTAGCCGTTCAGCGCGCCTGCGTAAGCCACGGTGCCGTCGGCCACACTGCGGACGGGGGACGGGGCCGTGGCGAAAAACAGGCCGCGCCAAACGCCGCCGTCCGGCTTCGGTTTGCCGAAACGGCCGGTGATGCTGCCGCCGACCGGATGCGGCAGGCGGCCTTGGAGGCGGCTGAAGGTGTTTTCGGCCTGCGCGGCATATTCGCCCTGCAAGGCGCGGTCTTCTTCCGTCAGGGTGGAAACGGGCGATTTGGCCGGCGCGGAGGCGGCCTTGTCTTCAGCGTTGTCAGGTTTTGCCGGACGGTTTTTCGCTTTTTCCGCCGCCAGCCGCTCGCGGGCGGCTTTGGTGCGGGCGGCGGCTTCCTGTTTGCGTTTGGCCGCATTGCGGCGGGCGATGTCGGCAAGGATTTGGTTTAATTTCGATTCGTCGGCACGCAGTTTGTTCAGGTTTTGGTTTTGCTTGTCGATTTCGGCATTCAGACGGCTGTTTTCGCGCTGTGCGGCCGAATTGTGTTTGCCCAGCCTGCTCAACGCGGCTTCTTTTTCCGCTTTCAGTTTGGCCAGCTTCGCCAGTTCGGCATCGATTTCCTGTTCGCGCCGGTGCAGTTCCTGCTGCTGGACGACCAGTTCGGATACCACGTTGCGGTTTGCACTGCCGATGCGGCGGGCGTATTCGAGATAACGCGATTTCCTCCCCGGTTCGGCGTTTTTCAGAAACAGGATGACGGCGTTGTTTTGGCGGTTTTTGTAGTGGCCGTTCAACAGGCGGGCAACTTGCGCTTTGCGTCCCGCGATTTCGGTTTTCAGCCCTTCAAGTTCGTTTTGCAGCGTTTGCAGCTTCTGTCGCGAGTCTTGCTGGCGGCGAGTGATGCCGGCCAGTTCGCGCTGCGCCTTTTCCAGTGCGGCACGGGTTTTGGCCAGCGTCTGCTGCGCCTGCCGCTGCGCCTGCTGTTTTTGCTGCAATTCCGACTGCGCCTCGTCGATGGCGTGGCGGATGCTGTTCAAATCGCCCCCGTCCGGCGTTTCGGGAGCGGCGGACAAAGGCAGGGCGGCAAGCAGTACGGTCAATATCAGCGGGCGCGGGGACATAGCGTAAAACGGGTCATCAAAACGGTGGATTATAGCGGAATTTGGCGGCTTCGGCTTTTTCAGACGGCCTCCTTCCGCCACGCCGCACGCCATCGGGACGGCGGTTTCACTATATAATCACGCCGTCCAATGTTTTTTCAGACGGCCCCTATGCCACGCCTCATCTTCTCCCTCGCCACGCCCGACGACGACGACGCTCTGCGCCGCCTGTTGCGGGAAAACGTTATGGAAGGCGGCATCAGCGTCAGCTTCCGCCGCGAACCGTCTTACTTCCTCACCTCGTCGATTCAGGGCGAACAGGCGGAAATTTACAAAGGCTGCAATGTCGAAACGGGCGAAATCGCGGTATTGGGCAGCCGTTTCCGCCGTGCCGCCTATTTCAACGGCAAACGGGAAACGCTGGGTTATCTGGCCGACCTGCGCCTCAACCACCGCTACCGTTCCGGCCACTGCCTTTTCCGGGCCTACCGCGAACTGGGCAACGTCATTGCCGCCGACCCGCTGCCGCTGCACACCAGCATGATTCTGCACGACAACGCCGCCGCCCTCTCCACCATCGCCGCCAACCGCCGCGGTATGCCGCACTACATCCCGCAAGGCCTGGTGCACACGCCGTTCATCCGCCTTGCCCGCCCGCGCCGCCCGATTGCGCCGGAGGGGGTGGAACTCCGTTTCGGCCGTGCGGATGAAGAAGGTGAACTGACCGATTTTCTCAACCGCGAGGCCGCCCGCCGCCAATTTGCGCCGCATTATGAACCGGCCGACTGGCACAACGGGCGGCTGCGCGGGCTGTCCGTCGGCGACGTCTGCATCGCGCGGCGGGACGGCAGGATTGTCGGCGCGCTGGCCGGCTGGGACCAGCACGGCTTTCGCCAAATCCATGTCGAACGGTACAACGGCCTGTGGCGTTTGGGCAAACCGTTGTACAACGCCGCCGCCCGCCTGCTGCGCCTGCCGCTGCTGCCCGACGAGGGCGGGACGATACGCTACGGCTATCTGGCTTTGACCGCCGTCGAAAAAGACGATGCCGACATTTACCGCGCCCTCCTGCGCGCGCAATACATCCGCTGCCGCAAACTCGGCTGGCACTACATGGTCGGCAGCATGCACGAAAACGACCCGCTGCTGCCCGTCATGAACGAATATCCACATCTGGCGGCGGGCGGCAGGCTGTTCGTCGTCGCCTTCGATACGCCGCCCGAACCCGACGGCCGCGTGCCCTATGTCGAAGCGGCCACGCTTTAAGGCGGGGCATTTGGAACGGCAAGAGGCCGTCTGAAAACCGGTTTTCCGTTTTCAGACGGCCTCTCTCATCATGGCTTCGCCGCGAAACACCTGCCGCTAAAATGCCGCCTTCTGAACCGACGGCATATATGGCGGATTCACTTTAAACCGGTACAGCGCTGCCCCGCCTTGCCGTACTGTTTGTACTGCCTGCGGCTTCGCCGCCGCGTCCTGATTTAAACTTGACCCACTATGATTTAAAGTGTTTTTTTCAGACGGCCACGGCGGCTTTGATGTGCGGGTGCGGGTCGTAATCCGCCAGTTCGAAATCTTCGAATTTGAAGTCGAACAGGTCGGTTACGGCGGGGTTGAGCTTCATCTTCGGCAGCGCGCGCGGTTCGCGGGCCAGCTGCAATTCGGCTTGCTCGAAGTGGTTGCTGTAAATATGCGCGTCGCCCAGCGTGTGGACGAATTCACCCGGCTGCAAACCGCACACTTGGGCAATCATCATGGTCAGAAGCGCGTAGCTGGCGATGTTGAACGGCACGCCGAGGAAGATGTCCGCGCTGCGCTGGTAGAGCTGGCAGGACAGTTTGCCGTCGGCAACGTAAAACTGAAACAGTGCGTGGCAGGGCGGCAAGGCCATTTCGTCCACCAGCGCGGGATTCCAGGCCGACACAATCAGGCGGCGGGAATCGGGGTTTTTCTTGATTTGCTCCACCACGTTGGCGATTTGGTCGATGTGGCGGCCGTCGGGTGCGGGCCAGCTGCGCCACTGGTAGCCGTAAACCGGGCCCAAGTCGCCGTTTTCGTCCGCCCATTCGTCCCAGATGGAAACGTTATTGTCTTTCAGGTATTTGATGTTGGTATCGCCTTTGAGGAACCACAGCAGCTCGTGGATAATCGAGCGCAGGTGGAGTTTTTTGGTGGTCAAAAGCGGGAAACCCTGCGCCAAATCGAAGCGCATCTGGTAGCCGAACACGGAGCGCGTACCGGTGCCGGTGCGGTCGGATTTGTCGTGGCCATTTTGCATGACGTGGCGCATCAGACCGAGATATTGTTTCATGTGTATGTCCCTTCGGTTGAGGCCGTCTGAAAAATACGGATGCCGTTTTCAGACGGCCTTTTCATCTTACCAATAGCTGACGAAGCGTTCCAAATCGGTATTTTTTTCTTCTTTCGGGAAATCGTGCTGCGCCGTGCCGACCATGATCAAACCGATGATGCGGTCTTTTTCGCCGCAGTTCATGGCTTCGCGCAACACGGGGCTGCCGCACCACAGGCCGGTAATCCACACGTTGTCGTAACCCAGCGCGTTGGTGGCAAGCTGGACGGCATAAGCCGCCGCGCCCGCACTCATCAGCTGCTCCCATTCGGGCTTCGGTTTTTCGGCGGCGGTGTTCGGCGCGGCAATCACGGCGATAATCATGGGGGCGAAGTTGGCGACTTTTTCCGCCTTTCTCATCGCGTCCTCACCCAATTTCATCACTTCCACCGTTTCTTCCAGCGCGCGGCGGAATTTCTGTTTCGCCTCGCTGCCCGTGATAACGACGAAACGCCACGGTGTCAGGTTGCCGTGGTCGGGCACTTGGGTGGCCGCCTGAAAAACGGTTTCTAGCTCGAGTTCGTCGGGGGCGGGTTCGACCAGTTCGCGCACCGAGCGGCGGGTGGTCAGCAAATCTAATGCGTCCATTTTGTTTCCTTTCGTTTACTCTTTACTCACAGGGAGGCCGTCTGAAAAATCATTCGCCCGTTCCACTTGTTCCCAGGCGCGCAAAATCAAATCGGGGTCGTTCGGTTTCAGCAGTTCGGCATCCGACAACATGCGCCGCCAATGGCGCGCGCCGTTCAGGCCGTGCATCAGGCCGAGGTAATGGCGCGCCATGTGCCGCAAAATCGTGCCGCGTCCGGCGGCCAGTTGCGCGGCGGCATAATCTTTCAGACGGCCTGCCAGTTCGGCGTAGGAGACGGGCGCGCGGTCGTCGCCGTAAAAAAGCCTGTCCCAGTCGCGCATCAGCATCGGATTGTGGTAGCACTCGCGCCCGACCATCACGCCGTCCACATGTTGCAGGTGCGCGGCGATTTCGTCATTGGTTTTGATGCCGCCGTTGATGATGATTTCCAACGCGGGAAACTCGCGTTTCAGGCGGTAGACATAATCGTAGCGCAACGGCGGAACGTCGCGGTTTTCCTTGGGCGAGAGGCCTTCCAGCCAGGCATTGCGGGCGTGGACAATGAAGGTTGTGCAATCGGTTTTTTCCGCCAATGTGCCGACAAAATCGGCCAGCGGCTGATAATCGGTTTCGCGGTCGAGGCCGATGCGGTGCTTGACGGTAACGGCACAGTCGGGTGCGGCTTCCTGCATCGCGTTCAGGCAGTCGGCCACCAAATCCGCCTCCTTCATCAAGCACGCGCCGAACGCGCCTTTCTGAACGCGCGGGCTGGGGCAGCCGCAGTTGAGGTTGATTTCGTCGTAGCCGTAAGCGGCGGCTTTGGCGGCGGCTTTGGCCAAATCCTGCGGCTCGCTGCCGCCCAGTTGCAGCGCGACGGGGTTTTCGCCGTCGTTTTTCAGCAGGAAACGGTTGGGGTCGCCGTAAATCACCGCGCCAACGTTAATCATTTCGGTGTAAAGCCAGGTATGGCGGGTGATTTGGCGCGCCATATGGCGATAGTGCCGATCAGTCCAGTCCAGCATGGGGGCTACGGATAGGCGGCGAGGTGGCAATGTATTGTTTTTCATCGTCTTGTCAAGCCAGGAATTGCGCTTCGGAATCGGCGGCACGGCTGTTGAGCACACGGTTTCCGTCGATTTTCAGACGGCCTGCGGCAAAATCGGCCACGGCCTGCGGCAGCAGTTGGTGCTCCACTTTCAAGACGCGCGCGGCGATGTCGTCGGCCGTATCGCCGTCGAGAATCGGCACCACGCCCTGCGCAATCACGGGCCCGCAATCGAGTTCGGGCGTAACGAAATGCACCGTGCAGCCGGCCACGCGGCAGCCGGCGGCCAAGGCGCGTTCGTGGGTGTGCAGGCCGGTAAAGGCGGGCAGCAGCGAGGGATGGATGTTGATCAGGCGGCCTTCGTAATGGGCGCAGAAGGCGGGCGTGAGGATGCGCATAAATCCGGCCAGCACGACCAAGTCGGGCTGATGGCGGTCGATCAATTCCATCATGGCGCGGTCGAAGGATTCGCGGTCGGGGAAGTTTTTGTGGTTCAGCGCGGCGGTGGCGATGCCGCGCGATGCCGCCCACGCCAGTCCGGCGGCGTTTTCGTTGTTGCTCAATACGGCGCGGATGTCCGCATTCGGAACGGCGGCCTCGACGACGGCCTGCATATTGCTGCCGCGTCCGGAAATCAGGATGACGATGTTTTTCATAACGGGGAAATCGGATTGGGAAAGATGATTCATGGCTCTAGGGCGGCGTATTTTAGCCGAAAGGCCGTCTGAAAACACCTTTAAATCGCGCAACCTGCTGTTCAGACGGCCTCCCTCCGCATCAGGCCGTCTGAAAACGGCAGCCGCTTCCGCTATAATCCGCCCGTCCCTTTCTTTAAATTGCCGCCGCCATGAACGACGACGAATTCCAAACCGCAGCCGCCGATGCCGCAGACGAACTGCTCCGCCGCCTTTATCCTGCCGCCGCCGAGGTGTGCGCCCCGTTTTTACGCCGCCTTTTCGCCGCGCTGGAAGACGGCCACAACTTTATCTGGCTGACCGACGAAGAGGCTGGAACACTGGCGCAGGCCGCGCCGCTGACCGATTCAAAAGGCCTTGCACCGCTGGTTTTGCGCGGGCGGCGGCTGTTCCTCGGCCGCTTCTACCGGCTCGAACGCGACTTAGCCGGCGAAATCCGCCGCCTGGCCGTCCCACCGGCCGAAATCCCCGAAACCGCCCGCGCCGCCGAATTGCTGGCGGAATGGTTTGCCCAAGCCGGCAGCGAAGGCCAGCAGGCCGCCGCCGCGCTGGCCCTGCTGCAAAACTTCATCTTAATTTCCGGCGGCCCCGGCACGGGCAAAACCACCACCGTCGCCAAACTGCTCGCCCTGCTCTGCCAAGGCCGCGAACGCCTGCCGCGCATCGCGCTGGCCGCACCGACGGGCAAAGCGGCGGCACACATGGCGCGCGCCCTGCACAAAGCCCTGACCGGCTTTTCCCTTTCAGACGGCCTCAAGCGACATCTCTCGGCACTCGAAGGCCAAACCGTCCACCGCCTGTTGAAACTGCGCCCGCCGCAAATGCAGCCGCAGTTTGATGCCGACAACCCATTGCCGCTCGACATCCTGATTATCGACGAAGCCTCGATGCTCGACCTCGCCCTGATGCTCAACCTCCTGCGCGCCGTGCCCGACGGCTGCCGCGTCATCCTGTTGGGCGACGAAAACCAGCTTCCTTCCGTCGGCGCGGGCGCGGTATTGGCCTCTTTGGCGCAAACCACCATCTTGGACGGCGAAACGGCAGGCCGTCTGAAAACCCTGATGCCGCAACGCGAAAACCCTTTTCAGACGGCCTCAAACCCGCCCGCGCTTTCGGCCAACACCGCCCGCCTGACCATCAGCCACCGTTTCGGCGAACACAGCGGGCTGGGCTGTCTGGCGCGCGCGGTGTGCGCCGGAGACGAGGAAACCGCTTGGGCGCAGTTTGACCGTTTCCCCGACCAACTGTCCGTCCGCACGGCCTCCGTCGAACAACTGGCCGCCGACTTCTGCCGCCAGCAGGCAGACTACTGGCAGGCCGCCGAACATGCCGACATCGCGGTGGCCTTCGACTGCCAAAGCCATCTGGCCGTACTGGCGGCAAGGCGCGACGATGCCGCCCGCTTCAACCTCGCCTGCCGCAACCACCTGCAACGGCACGGGCGCATACCGGCGGATGCACAATGGTTTGCCGGACAAGTCATCATGATTGAACGCAACGACTACCCGCTCGGCCTCTTCAACGGCGACATCGGCCTGATCCTGCGCGATACCGACGGCGGCGACGGCGCGCTGGCGGCCTATTTCCCCGACGGCAGCACATACCGCAAAATCCCCCTCAGCCGCCTGCCTGCCTACGAAACCGCCTTCGCCATGACCGTGCACAAAAGCCAAGGCTCGGAATACCGCGACGTTTGGCTGCTGCCGCCCGCCGATGCCGAGGGCCTCAACCGCGCCCTGCTCTACACCGCCATCACCCGCGCCCGCGAAAAATTTACCTTTGTCGGCGGCAGGCATGCCTTTGCCGCCGCCTGCAACCGCAACGAAACCCGCCGCAGCGGCCTGCGCGACATGCTGGCGGATGAAACGGAACGGATATAGGTAAAAAGGCCGTCTGAAAAACACCGGCTGCCGTATGCGGTTGAATGTAAAAAAACGAGCTGACAATCTGTATAATCCACATAAACCTTACCGGACAAAAAATAACCATGAAACGAATATTGTGCTTGATTTTGCTGGCCTTATCCGGCACTGCGGCAGCGCAGTCGTGCGAAGCGGAAGTGGCGCGCGCCGATTTGAGAGGCTTGAAATTGGACGAACCTTTGGCGCAGTTCAAAAAACGGTTTCCCCAAGCGCACGACACGACGGCCGCGCTTGAAAAACGCGAAACGGAAGAAGGTGGGATTCATCTTTTCGCGAACGAACACCCGTTGGGCAAAGATATAAATTCTGCCTTCCTGATTTATCAGGACAGAAAAATCAGCGACATCAACCTGTTCATCCACTATAACAAGCGGAAGCTCTTTACCGCGCGGGCTGAACAGGCGAAAAAGCGGTTCAGGCTGCCTGAAAAAGGATGGCAGGCATTTGACAATGGGCAGCAGTTTTACCGCTGCCAAGATTACGAATGGATACTGACGGAACAGTTTGAATCTGACGGTACGCAGATTTTGAGCATCTCGTTGAATAAGGTTGCGGGAAAATAGGCCGGTTGATGGCTGAAAGGCCGTCTGAAATATGTGCAGTACAACCGCCAACCCTGCAAACGTTGCCCGAACCGCGCCCTTGCCCGAAACTACCGCCCAAACTTTTACACAGCGAAAAAAACATTAAATATCCGTACTATATAAGCAACGCATCATCCATACCGCCGTTTCCATTGCGAGCCGCACCATGCCCAGAGCCACCTTCTACGTCCACATAACCGACCCCGCCGCCTTCGCCTGCAAACTCACCCGCCGGGCCTGCGGCCAAAACGAACGCCTGCTGATTTGGTGCGGCAGCGAAGCAGAAATGCGCCGCTTGGACAAAGAGTTGTGGCAAGACCCGCCCGAAAGCTTCCTGCCGCACGAAATATGGTTTGAAAGACACCCCTATCCGCAAGATGCCGCCGCCGTTTTGGCCTGCGGCAACCGCCTGCCGTCACTGCCCGAGGGCACCGTCGTCCTCAACCTGACCGACGACTTTTGGCACACGGCGCAACCGCTGCCGCAACGCGTGCTCGAAATCGTCGGCAACAGCGCGGACGAACTGGCCGGAGCAAGGGAACGCTTCCGCGCCTACCGCGACGCGGGTTTCACCGTCGAACACCACAACATGCAGGGAAAGGCCGTCTGAAAACATGGAACAGCCCGACTTCTTCGCCATCCCCAGCCCCTGCATCGGCGTCTGCCGCGCCAACAACAAAGGCTACTGCATCGGCTGCCTGCGCAGCCGCGAAGAACGTCTCTACTGGCAGCAAATGAACGATGACCAAAAACACCAAGTCATGCGCCTGCTGGCCGTACGGCGCAAAAAAATCGAACAGGCCAAATGGGAAAAAGGACGGGATTTCGGCACAACGCCCGAACAGGAAAACTTCGAATTCGATTAGCCCCAACCGTCAGCCCGATTGAGGCCGTCTGAAAACCACTTCCCAATCTTTCCGACAGGAAACATTCATCAAGGAAACCACCATAAAATATCTGACCCTTCTGTTACTCTCTGCCGCCGCACCCGTCTTTGCCGGCTCATCCGGCATCTATTTAAACGATGACTACCAACACGTTTTCGCCACCCCCAGCGGCAATATCCTATGCGGCGGCAACAGCCATAAACACGCCAAGGCCGACAAACGCTATACCAACGACTTGTATTGCTTCATCGGCCTGAACAAAGCCATGCCGAAACACTGTAAAAAACAAGGCGAAGGCTTGGACTTCACGCTTAACGCCAAAGGTAAAGCCGCTATGAGCTGCGCGGGTTTCGAATTTGTTCCCTACAACGAAGGCTACGAAAAAACACGCGTACTGAAATACGGCGAAACCGTCAGCGGCAACGGTTGGAGCTGCCGCAGCGAAACATCGGGCTTAAGCTGCAAAAACAACGACGGCCACGGCTTTTCAATCAACCGCCAAGAATACCGCCTGTTTTAACCATTCAGGCTGCGCCCCCGCTTTGCCGAAGGCCGTTTTCAGACGGCCTTAATTTGAAAGGGTATGCTTTGCGACTATTAAGAAGCATTGTTGAAAAATAAAAAACGGCTGTCGATAACCGACAGCCGTTTTGCTTCGTTTGTTCAAATGGTTTAGAACCATGCTCTGATGGCGGCAGCCGTACCGGCAATACCGCCGATCAAGCCAACCGCACCTGCGGCAGTACCCATTGCACCGTTGATTTGATCACGTTTGTTGGCGCGTTTTTCGCGTTCCAATGCCAATTCTTCGGAAACGTTTTGACGCTGACGTCTGTGCTGTTCCAGTTCCGCACGTGAAAGTTGGGCAGAAGCGCGGTTACGGCCGGCTTTGATGGCAGCAGAGTCATCCCCTATGGCCAAATCGCCGACAGAGCTTCCCTGAGCGGCGCAGCCGGTTAAAATAATTGAAGTCAGAAGGACAAGCACTAGTTTATTTTTCATAATAAATACCTGAAATACAAAACAAATCGAATAAATCTAAAGATTAATGAAGGATATAGACTTTTCTGTTGCCATAAGCACGGTTGATGGCATCGGCCTCGTCCATCATTTCTTCACGGCGCTCCCTGCGGCGCTCCGCACGCTCTGCACGCTCATCGTTCTGAACACGGCGCGAATCAGCCTGCATTGCGGCCTCTTGCTCCGGAGAAGGGATAAAACGCTGGCTGCCGTAAGTAACGCAACCTGTCAGTGACAATAAAACAGCACATACCAAAACAGTCTGTTTGACCATAGTTTAAAACCTCACATTTAAAAAGCTTACATTATCATTTTGCATTAAAGATTTGTAAATTTCAAATTTAAATAAAGCATTAAAGCATGATGTTTGATAAAAATATTTAATTAACACAGGATATTGGATAGCGCTAAATAATTGAATATCTTATTTTTTTAACGTCTAAGTCCCTGCTTATCCAATTTGGCCGCAAAAAATAGACATGCTGAGACCTTTGCAAAAATAGTCTGTTAACGAAATTTGACGCATAAAAATGTGCTAAAAAATTTTCAATCGACTAAAACCTTTCTGATACTGAGAAAAAAGTGGAAGAAATCAGGGAGGTTCCTCATTTTGAAAATGGTGTTGAGCATAAAATTTTAATAACTTATGTTATCGTAAAGGTCTCAGGCTGTTTTTACCTTCAAGTACAACATATATGACAACAGGGGTGCCGGCCATTATGCCGACTCCCCTGTTTGCCCGATATTTTATCGGTCTGAATTATGCAACGATTTCCACCGGGCCGTGGTCATCGCAATGATCGCCGTGCTGGTGATGCAGACGGCCGTTGACCAAGTAATCGATATGGTCGCCGTGAGGGACAACTTCATGTCCGCAACCTTCTCCGTGGACATGGCCCGCACAGATATCGAGCGGGATGCAGGCATCGGGGTTGGTTTCATTTACCGGCAGGGTGTGCTCGTCGTAATGGCCGTTGTGCTCGTGGTGCAAGTGGCCGTCGTGCAGGTAGTCGATATGGCCGTCATGTTTGATGGCGGTATGACCGCAGCCGCTGCCGTGAACATGGGCGTGGTCGCGATGAATGGTGCAGTGTGTCATGATGCTTCCTTCGATTTGATTAAGGTCGGGCATGGTCTTACCCGGTTGTAGGGAAACGCGATAATAGTCTCCCAAAACGGAAAAGTAAATACCTAAGCATATGTTTTTTATGAAAATTTTGTTATAGTATATCAACCGCTGCCATTATTCTCCGATGGCCGCCTGCCCAAGTCCGACTTCATGCGGGTTGAGCCGTGCCCGCTCTTCCTGACCTAGCCCGATGGCTTTTCTCAGGCGGGTCATGTAGGCGTTTACGTCCAATCCTCGGCCGTAACGTTGCGCTTCCCAAATGGTTTCGGCCAAAGCTTCCATCATGTGGTGCTCCGCCCGCACCCAGTCGCCGTTATGGCGGGCGCACAGGGTTTGGTGGATGGCGCGGATACCGGGCGGCTGGTCGATGGCGGCCTGTTCCTGTATCGAGAGGTGCAACGAAAGGTGGAGGAAGGGGTTTTCCCTGCCGCCTTCCGGTTTCCATTCCGTGTCCAAATAGTCCTCGATATTTTCCAGATAATCGGCATATTCCTGATGGGCTTCGAGAATCCGCAATGCTTTTTGCTGCAATGCGTCCAGTTGCAGCGGGGTAAACCGCTGCCGCCAAACGTCGGCGAAGAAGCGGCGCACATCATGGGTGTTTACGTCATACATGGTTTGCTTTTCCGTAAAAAGAGGCCGTCTGAAAATGGTTTTGACCCGGCAAAACGCTTTTCAGACGGCGTGTATCGTTATTCGGCATTTCAGCGGAATCCGCCCTTGCCTTTTCCTTTGCCTTTGCGCTGCTGAGCCTGCATTTCCTGCATGGCTTTCATCTGCGCCTGACGGGCGTTCGGGTTGAACATCGACATTTCTTTAAAGGCTTTGTGCGCATCGGCTTCGGGGCAGTTGTTGTTCGCCATGCAGTAAATCATCACTGCGTCTTTTTGCGCCTGGCCGCCGCTGTTGTACATGCGGCGCAGGTCGGCCGGATTGATGCGCCCGCTCTCGGGGTCGATGTTGAATGCTTTGAGGCGTTCGGTAAACTGGCGGCGTTGGCGTTTGATGACCCACACGGCCAAGAGTGCGATAACGGCAATGATGCCCAGTACGCTGAGCAATGCCACCCACCATCTGACACCGAACAGTATCAGGATGCCGATGATGACGGCGGCGATAACCGAGATCCGGATGGCGGGTTGGATAAACATTTTCGGGTTCATGTCTGTCTCTTAAATTTGTGTTTGGTTCGAAGTGCGGATTGTAAACCGAATTAACATTTTCGGCATCTTTTCAGACGGCCTCAACGGCGGATCCATACATTTCAATATTGCCGTACGGTTCGCTTCATTGACGGCGACGGAAACGCTAGACCGCCAAGCCGTAAACCATTTGGCGGAAGGCCACCCAAGCATCGCCGTCCTCCGCGCCCTTTATCATCCGGTCGATACGGGCGCACTCCTGCAATGCGCCAATCAGGCGGCTGACGGACAACCGCTTGACGGCCAACGGGGCGAGTGTCTGTTTATCGCCCCACAGGCGCAGGCTGTTGCGCACAGACTGTACGCTCTGCCCCTGCTTGAGTGCGGCGGCCAGCCTGATCAGGGTGCGGAGGTCTTCGGCCACTGCCCACAGCAGCAGCACGGGTTCTTCCCCTTCGGCCTCTAAACCTTCCAGCAGATGCAAAGTCCGTACGGCATCGCCTTTCATCCAGGCCGACGCCAGTTGGAATACGTCAAACCGCGCCACATTCGCCACAGCCAGCTCGGCATCCGCCACGCTGATGATGCTGCCGCTCGGGTGCAGCAAAGCCAATTTGTCGATTTCCTGTTTGGCCGCCAGCAGGTTGCCTTCCACCCGCTCGGCAAACAAGGTCAAGGCATCGGCCTCGATATCTAATCCCTCGTTTTTCAGACGGCCTTTAATCCAAGCAGGCAGTGCGTTGCCTGAAACGGCTTTGGCTTCCAACACCACGCCCTGCCGTGCCATCGCCGCAAACCATTTGGCCTGTGTCTGCGCCTTTTCCAGTTTGGGCAGCATGACGACGGTTACAGTATCGTCGGGCAGGTTTTCCGCCAGGCTCAGCAATGCCTCGGCGCCAGTTTTCCCCGGCTTGCCATTCGGAATATGAATCTCCACCAGCTTCAAGTCTGCAAACAAACCCATGCTGTTGGCAGATGCGAGCATTTCGTTCCAGTCGAAGGCGTTGTCCGCAGTGTACACCTCGCGGTTCAAATAGCCCTGCTGCTTGGCGGCGGCACGCAGTTTGTCCAACGCTTCCACGCGCAACAGGTCTTCTTCGCCGTGGATGACGTAAAGCGGTTGCAGCTTGTCGGCGGCGGATATGTGTTCGATGTTTTGGACGGCCATGATGAAAAACCGGTTCGGGCGTTGGGTAAAACGATATGAAACCGCCGGAAAGCAATCCGGCGGCTGATTTATTGGTCGACGGTAATTTTTTCCGATGCCTCGCGATCCAGTTTTTGCTGCAACGTATCGCACGGCGTTTCGCAATCGCACATTTTTTTCATGCCCAGCGCGGTAATGCCGCCGCAACTGCCTTTAATCGAGCGTTTGGAAAAAATATAACCGACCGACATGCCCAATATAATCAATAAAAACAGACCGAAAGTCAGGAGAATGGTGCTCATGATTTATCCTTGTCGCGTAGCAGTTGTTTGAATGCGGAAGACATTTCCGTGCGGTAGCCGCTGCCGTCGCGGATAATCAAGAATACCGCCAAACCCTGCTGTTCGGCAAGCTGCAGGGCGCGCTGCTCGCCCAACACGAACAAAGCGGTGGAAAGGCCGTCGGCGGTGGTCGCGCTGTCGGCAATCACGCTGACGGAGGCAAGGTTGTGGCTGATAGGGGCGTGCTTTTTCGGGTCGATGATGTGCGACAACCGCCTGCCGTGCGCGTCGACATGGAAATTGCGGTAGTCGCCCGAAGTGGCCAGCGAATGATTGGCCAACGGAACGACGATTTGCGTATTGCCGCCTTGCAGGATTTGCGGCTGCTCGATACCGATGCGCCAAGTTTCGCCGCGTTCGTTCTTGCCGCGCCCGCGCAATTCGCCGCCGATTTCCACCAAATAGTTTTCAACACCCAGGCCTTCCAGATGGATGGCCAGTTTGTCCACGCCGAATCCTTTCGCAATCGAGGAAAGGTCGAGATAGGTGCCGGCAACTTTTTTGGCCAGCGTCTGTTTTCCACTCCCGCCGGCCAGGATGATTTTATCCGTACCGACCACGGCGGAAGCCTGCCGGATTTGTTCGGCCGTCGGTTCGCGGGTAACGGTTTTGTCAGGCCCGAAGCCCCACAGATTGACCAACGGCCCGACGGTAACGTCCAACGCGCCTTGGGTGAGGCCGTTCAAACGGAAGGCTTCGGCGGTAACGAAGGCAAAATCGTCGGAAATTTCCATCGGCTCGCCGACCGCCTGCAACTGATTGAAGCGGCTGATTTCGGACGACGGATCGTAAGTGGACATTTGGCGGTTTACTTCAACCAGCAATTTGTCCAAATCGGCTTGCACCTGTTCGGGGGGCGGCAAATCTTTGAGGCCGTCTGAAAGATATTTGACGGTATAGGTCGTGCCCATGGTCTTGCCCTGCAAAACCACGGCCTGCCGTTCGGCGGATGGACCGCAGGCGGCAAGCAGGACGATAAGGAAGAATGAAAAAAAAAGACGAATGGCGGGCATAAATCGAAATACGGCGGCAGGTAAAGCAAAACCCCTGAATAACTCAGGGGTTTTGCAAAGACTGGCGGAGTAAGAGGGATTCGAACCCTCGATGCAGGTTGACCCCACATGCCTCCTTAGCAGGGAGGTGCCTTCAGCCTCTCAGCCATTACTCCGTGTTCAGAACCGCGGACTATACGGAATTTGCCCGCCGCTGTCAATCGCCGCAGCCGCTTTTTCAGACGGCCCGGATTTAAGCAAATGAAATGTTAAGGAATTAAGGCATTGTCAAATCGTCCGCATACGGCAAACCCGGCTAGCGGCTGATCTGTCCGCCGATATAGTAGCCGCCGCCTTCATAGGTTTGCCCTATGCTGCCGCTTTGGCCTTCCACGCGGTACACCTGTCTCGGCGGCGGATTGTGGCGCGGATAGCAGCGGCGGCGGTTGCCCCTGTCGTAATAACAGTCGTAACTGCCCTGATAGGCGGAGGCCGGGGTGGCATCGCCGTAAACGACGGTGGTGCCCGGCGGGGCATTGATGGTCACGGTTTTGTTGATGGTGGTGCGGCTTTCCACGGGCAGGTCGATGGCGGCATAACGGCCGTACGGCGTTTCGCTGTACACGCAGCCCGCCAACAGCAGGGCGGATACGGCGGCCAGATATTTGGTTTTCATCATTTACTACTCCTTTTTCAGACGGCCTTCCGTTGTCGTAACAAGGGTTTATCGCGGCAGACGGTAATGGCCGGTGATTTTGTAGCGTCGGAGGATGTTTTCTTCACGGGTCCCACGTCCGATGTTGTGCAGAATAAGGGGTTCTCCTCCCGCGCTTTTGCGGTCGGAAACGATGCCTATGTGGGTAAGGCCGCGCCCCAAATCCCAGGTAACGATGTCGCCGGCCAGAAATTTTTCGTCATGGGTTTGATAGCCTTTGCGTTGGAAATAGGTGGCGATGTTGGGTACGCGGCGGTGGTCGATGTTGCGGTCGGGATGGGTCAGGCCCCATTTTTTCGGGTAGGCGGCAAAATTCTTGCTCATGTCTTCATGTATCAACTGCTGCAAATCGATTTTCTGCCGCCGCAGCGAACGGACGACGACATCGGTACACACGCCTTTGTGCACGGGCACATCCCCCATCCGATAGCCGATATTGCTGTAGGCGGGATCGTAGGCGGTGGTGCGGCCGATTTGCTGGCGTGCCTCCCACACCAGCTTTTGCGCCGAGACGGCATGCGCTTGGACGGCAGCCATCGAAAGAGCCAGTGCGAATATTTTCATCCGTATCGCCCTATTTTTTGTCTTCATTCCTTCCCCCCTGCGCGGCCGTCCGTTTTCAGACGGCCTGAAAAACATTCGGAGCCGCCGTAAAGCCGGCAGCTCCGTTTTGTTTATTGACTCAACACGTCCACACCTTTGGGCGGCACGAATTTGAAATTGCCGCGCGATAAGTTGGGATGGGTGTTTACATTGCTGAATTTGATGCTGGTCTGATTGCCGAAACCGTCTTTCAGCTCCATTGCCGCCAGCGTGTCGCCCTTGAAGCCGATGCGGATGAACTGGTATCCGGCATTGTTTTTCTTCGGCGTGGCGAGCACATAATCAATGCCGTCGCCGGAGCCGTCTTCCTTCAGGCTGTAACTGGAATCCAAAGCGTTTTTGTCCGACAGGATGGATGCGGGGCTGTCGCCGATGGCCTGCGACTGGTCGGATTTGGTTACCTGTTTCAAATCGACGTCGTACAGCCAAATATGCTGGCCGTCGCCGACTATCGTTTGTTTGTAGGGCTTGCTGTATTCCCAGCGGAAGAGGCCGGGACGCATGATTTGGAACGTACCGCCGGAAGTTTGCGTTTTCTTTTTGTTTTTCACGGTTTGGCTGAACGAGCCGCTCAACCCGTCGGCATCGGCATTGAATTTTTTCAAGGCGTCGATTCCGCCCGCCTGCGCCGCGCCGATTGCCAGGCCCAACATAGCGGCAGCGAAGAATTTCGAATAAGTCGTCTGTTTCATTAAACATTTCCTTACGGCTGGATTGTAACAAAGCGGCAGTATAAAGCCTATCTTCAAACGGGCAAGTGCTTCGGGACGGGTTTAATTTTTGTAAAGCCCTTAAGGATATGTATTGACTGCCGTTTTATTTTCAGACGGCCTCAAGCTTTGACATTTATTTAATTCCCCGTCCGGGCCGGATACGGCCTTGCAGGGGTTTGACCTTATAATAGCGGTTTTTCGCCGTCGGGAAACTTTATGCACTCCCTTTATTCACTGCTCGAACAGGCACTCTTGTCCCGCGACCCGGAACAAAAATGCCGGCTGGTGCGCGAACTGGCCGAGCGTTCGGCACAACGCCCGCCTTTGGAGAAGAATGCCGCGCCGCCGTTGGATTTCCGCGAAGCCGGCCGGCCGGACAAACCCAATCTGGTTCCGCCTTCAGCCGTTACGCCGCGCAAAATGAATACGCCGGAAGGTTATGCCGCGATGCTGCACGCCATCTGCCACATCGAATTCAACGCCATCAATCTCGCGCTCGATGCGGCCTACCGCTTCCGCCTGATGCCCGACGAATTTGCGTACGACTGGATAAAGGTGGCTTGCGAAGAGGAATACCATTTCCGCCTGATGTCCGGCCGTCTGAAAGCCTCCGGCTATGCCTACGGCGATTTCGACGCGCACAACCACTTATGGGACATGGCCTACAAAACGGCTTTCGACCCCCTGCTGCGGATGGCGTTGGTACCCAGGGTGCTGGAAGCGCGCGGCCTGGACGTTACGCCCGGCATACGCGCCAAAGTGGCGCAACGCAGCGATACGGAAACATGCGGTGTTTTGGACATCATTTACCGCGACGAAGTCGGCCATGTGAAAATCGGCAATTACTGGTATCAGCATTTGTGCCGCCAACGCGGCTTGGAACCGATGGCCTTATTCCGCAACCTGTTGTCGCGTTACGACATGTTCGTATTTCGGGGATATGTGAATCTGGATGCGCGGGAGAAAGCCGGCTTCAGCCGGTTTGAACTGGAGCTGCTGCACGATTTCGAACAGAGCATGAAGACGGACAACCCGCCCGAAGGGAAACAGGCCGTCTGAAAAGACACGGCGGAACGGATGGGATTAGCGGGTACGGTCGAAATAATGACGGCATTTCGCGCCGCAACGTTCGAACAACTTGCGGCAGAAAGGCAGCAGCGGCGAAGCAAACAACACCGATGCCGCCAAAGCAACCGTCATCACGACTACCTGCGGCTTGGCAAACACAGTAAACCGGAACACCTGCTCGGCAATATAATTGACGGCACAGGTAAACAGCACGATATAAATCAGCCCGACAGCGGCCAGCAGCATCGGACAGAGGACGGAGCGTTTCATAGTCCAAAACCAAACACAGCGAAGGCGTTATTATAGGCAGCCGAACCGCCAAGTAAAGCAATGGCGGCATTAAATCGGGTAAAGATTAACGGCATATCACGCCGACAAACGGCAAATTATTATCATATCGAACACACCGCCGCCCCCGCAGGCAAAAGGCCGTCTGAAAAACCGCCCCGCTTTCAGACGGCCTCCAAAGCATTTTGCCCGACACGGGCGGTTTCAAACCAACGGAAACACACCATGAACAACACAACAGCCGAACGCCTGAAAATCTACGGACAACTGATGCGCACAGACAAACCCATCGGCACCATGCTGCTGCTGTGGCCGACCCTGTGGGCATTGTGGATTGCGGCACAAGGCATGCCGGACTTGACCATCCTCTCAGCCTTCGTCATCGGCACCTTCCTGATGCGCAGCGCGGGCTGCGTCATCAACGACTTTGCCGACCGCAACTTCGACGGCGCGGTCGAGCGCACCAAAAACCGGCCGTTCGCACGCGGCGCAGTCAGCAAAAAAGAAGCCCTGCTGCTGACCGCCGCGCTCTGCCTCGCCGCCGCGCTCTGCCTGCTGCCGCTGAACCGCCTGACCTGGCTGATGAGCCTGCCCGCACTGTTTTTGGCCATGAGCTACCCGTTCACCAAACGCTTCTTCCCCCTGCCCCAACTCTACCTCGGCCTGGCCTTCTCCTTCGGCATCCCGATGGCTTTTGCCGCCGTTACCGGCCACGTCCCACACACCGCCTGGCTGCTCTTTGCCGCCAACGTCCTGTGGACGCTGGCCTACGACACCGCCTACGCCATGGCCGACAAAGAAGACGACCTCAAAATCGGCATCAAAACCTCGGCCATCACCTTCGGCCGCCGCGATGCCGAAGCCGTACTCGCCTGCCACCTCGGCTTCACCGCCCTCATGATCTGGCTGGGCCTGACGATTTCCGCCGCCTGGCCGTATTGGCCCGCCGTCCCCCTGGCCCTCTACTGGCAAATCAAACAATACCGCGCCATCCGGCAGCGCGACCGCAACGCCTGTTTCCGCGAATTCCTGGCCAACAACCGATTGGGCGCACTCTGGTTTGCCGCCCTGCTGGCCAACTACCTCTATTTCAAAATTGCCGCCTTTGCCTTCGGACAATAAACCGCCGCACACCCTAAAGGCCGTCTGAAAAGGCCGTCTGAAAACTGCAAACAACCTTTCAGACGGCCTATCGATGCCGCACTCCTCAGGCAAAAATTAAGTTAATTTATTACCCCGTTCAGTAAAAAATAAAACCGGCCCTGCCCTGCTGCTACAATTCGGGCTGTCTGAAAACGGCGCAACCGCCGAAACGCACCACCATGAAGCACAAGAAAAAACTCGCCACCCTCACCGCCGCCTGCGCCTTATCGGCCTACGGCCTGTATCCCGACCGCCATCCCGTTTACCCCGCAAGCGACCACTACGACCCGGAAACGCAAACCTTCTTCAATCCCGAACCGCAGCAAAAGCCGACCGGTCTGGCCGGCGCGTTTTGGAAAATCCTGACCGACCCGCAGGCGACCCGCCCGCCCAAACTTCTGCCCACCGTCAAACCCGACTGGCCGGCCTTCCTCGCCGCCCCCGAAGGCAAAAGCCGCTTTGTCTGGTTCGGCCACTCCACCCTGCTGATGCGCATCGGCGGGCAAACCGTCATCACCGACCCCGTATTCGGCGATTCTGTCTCCCCCGTCCCCGTCATGATGAAACGCTTTCAGCCCGCCCCCGCCGAAATCGGCGAACTGCCGCCCGTCGATGTCGTCCTGATTTCCCACAGCCACTACGACCACCTCGAAAAAGACAGCGTGCAGGCACTCAATTCAAAGGGCAGCCACTTCGTCGTCTCGCTCGGCATGGGCGTACTGCTGGAAAAATGGGGCGTGCCGCGCGAACGCATCACCGAACTCGACTGGTGGCAGCATACCGAACGCAACGGCATCCGCTACACCGCGCTGCCCTCCCGCCACGACTCCTCCCGCACCCTGACCGACCGCAACCAAGCCCTGTGGTCGAGCTTCGCCATCGAACACGGCAACGAAAAATTCTATTTCCACGGCGACTCCGCCCACGGCAGCCATTTCGACAAAATTGCCGAAAAATTCAACGGCTTCGACATCGCGTTTATTGAAAACGGCCAATACAGTGAACATTGGCCCAACAACCACCTCTTCCCCGAACAAACCGCCCGCTATGCCGCACAGCTCTCGCCCAAACGTTTCATGCCCATCCACTGGGGCGCGTACTCGATGGCCTTGCACGCTTGGAACGAACCCCTATTGCAAAGCCTCCCGCTGGCGCGCAGCCTGGGCGTGAACCCGCTGACCCCGCTGATGGGGCAGGTATTCGATGCCGACACCGCCACACAAGATTGGTTTGCCGAACCTGACAACGAATAAAGCCAATCCCGCTAGGCCGTCTGAAAACCCGGCTCGGACAAACAGCGGAAAACAGCACTGACCAAAAGTTTTCCAACTGCATCGAAGAGCGTACTTTCAGACGGTCTACCGTATGAAACACGGTAAAAACCGCCTACCGACCGCACAAATCACAGTATAATCGCCATCTTTCAGGCCGTCTGAAAAACAGGCGGATTATCGGACGGAAAACCAATTATTACAGGGAATACATCATGCAAACTCAAAAACCAACCGAGCCGCTGAGCATCAAAGAAACCATCTTCAACTGGCTGCGCTATATGTACGAACAAAAAGCGTCAGACCTCTTCATCACGGCCGAATTTCCGCCTGCCATCAAACTCGACGGCAAGCTGACCCCCATCAGCGACCGCCCGCTGACGGCAGGTACCTGCGGCGCGATTTCTCAGGCCATCATGACCGAAAAACAGCGCGAAGAATTCGAAAACACCAAAGAATGCAACTTCGCCATCAGCCTCGACGGCGTGGCGCGTTTCCGTGTCAACGCCATGATTCAGCGCGGCGCGGTGGCACTCGTCATCCGCATCATCAACAGCGTGATTCCGAAAATGGACGACCTGAAACTGCCCGAAGTGCTGAAAAAAGTCTCCATGCAAAAACGCGGGCTGGTGATTTTCGTCGGCGGCACAGGCTCGGGCAAATCCACTTCGCTGGCTGCCATGATCGACTACCGCAACGAAAACAGCTACGGCCACATCATCACCATTGAAGACCCGATCGAATTCGTCCATCCGCACAAAAACTGCATCGTTACCCAGCGCGAAGTCGGCGTGGACACCGACAACTGGTTCGCCGCCCTGAAAAACACCCTGCGCCAAGCACCCGACGTCATCCTCATCGGCGAGATTCGCGATCAGGAAACCATGGAATACGCCCTGGCCTTCGCCGAGACCGGCCACCTCTGCATGGCCACGCTGCACGCCAACAGTTCCAACCAGGCACTCGACCGCATCATCAACTTCTTCCCCGAAGAACGCCGCACCCAGCTTCTGACCGACCTCTCGCTCAACCTGCAGGCCTTTGTTTCGCAACGGCTGGTTCCGAAAGAAAACGGCAAAGGCCGCGTGGCCGCAGTGGAAGTGCTGTTACAGTCGCCGCTGATTTCCGACCTCATCCTGCGCGGCGAGGTGCACGGCATCAAAGACATCATGAAAAAATCCACCGACATCGGTATGCAGACCTTCGACCAAGCCTTATACGAACTGTTCGAAAGCGGCCAAATTTCCTATGCCGAAGCGATTAAAAATGCCGATTCCGCCAACGATTTGCGTTTGGCCATCCAATTGAAGAGCCGGCGCGGACAAAATGCCGGCATCGACTTCGAACTGCTGTAACCCGCGATTTAGGCCGTCTGAAAACACATTCCTACTTTTTCAGACGGCCTTTTTCCTTTCTCACCACGTTTATCCGCCATGCATTATTTCAGCCTCCACACCGACAACGGCAGCCACATCGGCTTCCTGATTATGACCGCCGACGACGAAAGCGAACAGCCGCCGCAATCGGGGCAGTTCCTCGTCAAACTGCAAAGCGAAACACCGCCGCCCGCCGACATCGCCCGCCTGCTCGAACCCTTTACCGACAGCGGGTCGGCCTGCCTCTGGCAAACGGAAAAAGACCACGTCGCACTTTATGGCGGCGATGGCGGCATCGAAGGCCGAATCCGCAACGAATACCTTACCCTGTCTGGAAAAACCTTCCTGCTCAACGATTTGACCGGATTGATTTGATTATGGAAAGCATGTACATCCTGGTGCCCATCAGCCTGATTCTCGGCGCCGTCATCATCTATTTCTTCTGGTGGTCGGGCAAAACCGGCCAGTTCGACGACCTCGAAGGCCCCGCCCACCGTATCCTGATGGACGACGACAACTACCACGAACCGGCAGGACAAACACAGGCGGATACGGCCGAATCAGACGACTAAAACCAAGGAACAGCCATGAAACCAAACGATTTTTCTTTTGCCAAAAGCCGCCGCTTCGCCCCGCTGTTCGGCACACAGTTCCAAGGCGCGCTGAACGACAACCTGTTCAAAACCGCCCTGTTCGTCATGATCAGCTATCACGGCCTGGGAAAAAACAGCATCCTGCCGCCCGCGCAAATGCTGAATCTCGGCGCGCTGCTGTTTATCCTGCCCTATTTCCTCTTTTCCTCCATCTCCGGCCAACTCAGTACCCGTTACGACAAAGCACGTTTCGCCCGCATCATCAAAATATTGGAAATCGTCATCATGGGCGTGGCGGCCTACGGTTTTTATATCCAGTCGTCCGTATTGCTTTTGGCCATGCTGTTCTGCATGGGCGCGCAGTCCACGCTGTTCGGCCCGCTGAAATACGCCATCCTGCCCGACTACCTCGAAGAAGGCGAACTGATGATGGGCAACAGCCTGATTGAGTCGGGCACCTTCATCGCCATCCTGTTCGGCCAAATCATCGGCACCGTCGTTGCCGGCGCGCCGCATTGGGTTGTCATGACCCTCGTCATCCTGATCGCCGTCGGCGGCATGCTGACTTCCTTCTTCATGCCCTATGTCGGCGCGAAAAACCCGCACCAGCCGATAGACCTCAACATCTTCCGCAGCACCAAGCAGCTTTTGAAAGACACTTTCGCCCAACGCGAACTCTACACCGCCATCATCGGGATTTCATGGTTTTGGCTGATTGGCGCGGTTTATACCATCCAACTGCCCACTTTTACGCAAAAACACCTCGGCGGCAACGACAATGTCTACAACCTGATGCTTACCCTGTTTTCCATCGGCATTGCCGCAGGCTCGATATTGTGCAGCAAACTCAGCCGCCACCGCCTGCACCTCAGGCTGGTCAGCGTCGGCACCCTCGGCCTGACCGCCTCCGGCATCCTGCTGGTATGGCTCACCCACGGCAACCACTACCAAGCCGGACAATTCCAAGACATATTCGGCTTTCTGTCCAACGGTTATGCCTATCCCGTAATGGCCTGCATGATTGCCATCGGCTTCTTCGGCGGCTTTTTTTCCGTGCCGCTCTACACTTGGCTGCAAACCGCCAGCAGCGACGAATTCCGCGCCAATGCCATCGCCGCCAATAACATCATCAACGGCCTGTTTATGGTGGCCGCCGCCATCATCAGCGCGGTTTTGCTGTTCCTGTCAGACAGCATCACCCTGCTCTACCTGGCCGTTGCTGTCGGCAACCCGTTCCTGCTGGCTTATTTGATCAGGCTCGACAAACGCTTCATCCGCCGCGCGCCCTAACCTGATTTTGCATAAAGGGGTATTGAGATAAGGCCGTCTGAAAACCATATAGCGGGTGTTTTCCGGTATTCGACACCACGGAAACGCCCGTTTGTTTTTTTAAGAAGAAAGGCCGTCTGAAATGAACCAATCCGCACCAGAAGACTACATCCCCTCCTTCCGCCGCCGCAAACTGGACGAACCCGGCCTGCTGCGCAAAATCGCCCGCTACGCCGCCCGCCTCGGCGCACCGGTGGTCAAGCAGCTATACGCGCTCTACTACCTCTACCGCTCCCCCGCCACGCCGTCCAAGGCGAAATGGATTATTGCCGGCGCGCTGATTTACTTCCTCAGCCCGATAGACAGCATTCCCGATATTCTGGTCCCCTTGGGCTTTACCGACGACATCGCCGTACTGGCTTTGGCCTACGCCCAAATCAAAGCCTACCTCACTGCAGACATCCTCGACCGCGCCCAAGCCGCTACCGACGAACTGCTGCAACGCTGAAGCTTCTAAGTGCCGACGGAAACCATCAGGCCGTCTGAAAACCCGTAATCAGGTTTTTCAGACGGCCTTCGATTTACTTTCTGCAACCCAAGCGGTATGGCGGGATTTTTGCCGCTGCATGATATAGTGGATTAAATTTAAACCAGTACGGCGTTGCCTCGCCTTGTCCTGATTTTTGTTAATCCACTATAGATGAACCGGCAGTAATCATGTGTCTGTTATTCATTAACAGCCCTTCCGTTCAAAAACATCATCAGGCCGTCTGAAACACATTGTATTTGTTACGCCAGGCAACGAATCGACGCCATACCGCTTAGCACGCTGCCCTCTTCCGATTTACAATCTTCGGCTGTTTAAGCCAATCCATCAACGATTGCGACAAATACACAAACAAAGGCCGTCTGAAAACCGGTTTTCGGGCTTTCAGACGGCCTCAATGTATCAAAACACGACTTAGTCGCCGACACATTCCTTACATTCGCTATGCATTTCGCCGCCGATTTTCAGCTTGGTCATCACGTCGCGCAGGGCGGTTCTCAGGCCTTCTTCGATAACGGGATGATAGAACGGCATATCCAGCATCTGCGGAACGGTCATACCCGCCTGATGCGCCCAAGCCAGCAGGTGCGCCAAATGTTCGGCGGCAGGGCCGAAGATTTCCGCGCCGATGAAGCGGCCGCTGCCCTGTTCGGCATACACGCGCATATGGCCTTTGTTTACCAGCATCACGCGGCTGCGCCCCTGATTGCGGAAGGAAACTTCACCGATGGCGACGCATTCGGGATTTTTGTAACGTTGGCGCACTTGGGCGTAACGCAGGCCGATGCTGGCAATCTGCGGATTTGTAAACACCACGCCGATGGTGCTGCGGCGCAGGCCGTTTGCGATATTCGGATAGCGTCCGGCATTGTCGCCCGCAATTTTGCCTTGGTCGCTGGCTTCGTGCAGCAGCGGCAGTTGGTTGGATGCGTCGCCGGCGATGAAGATGTGCGGGATGCTGGTCTGCATGGTCAGCGGGTGGGCTTTCGGCACGCCGCGTTCGTCCAATTCGATATTCAGGTTTTCCAAACCGATGTTGTCGGTATTCGGACGGCGGCCGACGGCGGCCAGCAGGTATTGCGCGGTGAATGTGCCGCTTTGTCCGTCTTCGTGCCATTTGACTTCCACATTGCCTTCGCCGTTCAGGCCGACTTCGGTGTCGGCGTTCAGGTACAGGGTCAGTTCTTCGCCGAACACGGTTTTGGCTTCTTCCTGCACCACGGGGTCGGTAATGCCGCCGAGCGAACCGCCGCGCCCGAAGATTTCGACTTTCACGCCCAATCGGGAAAGTGCCTGTCCGAGTTCCAAACCAATGACGCCCGGGCCGAAGACGGCGACGCTTTCGGGCAGGGTATCCCATGAGAACACATCGTCGTTGACAATCAGGCGGTCGCCCAAAGCCTGCCATTGCGGCAAAACAATCGGGCGCGAACCGGTGGCGATGACGATGCGGTCGGCACGGATTTGGGTATGGTCGTCGATTTGTACGGTGTGCTCGTCGATGAATTTGGCCGAACCCATGATGCGTTTTTCAGACGGCCACGCTTCCACGTCTTCCACCACGAACCCGACGAAGCGGTCGCGCTCGGATTTGACGCGGTTCATCACTTCTTCGCCGTTCACTGTGATGCTGTCTTTATCCAAATGAATGCCGAAGGGGTCGGTATGCAGGGCGTGATGGCGTGCTTCGGCGGCGGCAATCAGCAGCTTGGACGGCATACAGCCGACGCGGGCACAGGTCGTGCCGAAAGCATGGTTTTCGATTAGGTAGACATTGTCGGTGTATTGGCGGGCATTTCGGAATGCGCCCATGCCGGCTGTGCCGCCGCCGATGACGACGACGTCTGCTTGCAGTTGTTTCATTGCGTTTCCTTCCATATTGGTTGGCGAAGTTGCCGTCGATATGGCGGCTTGATGTTTGGGGCTGCGTTTGGCAATATTGTCGAGGCCGCATGTTTTTTCAGACGGCCTTTTGTGATGTGTGCGTGCTTGGGTGTATTTGCGCCTTGCGCAGCCCGATCAAGATGCCGTGAGGACGGCATGATAATGAAAAGGGTTATTCGGGTAACACGGCACGGCGGGTCGAGTTACCCGAATAACCCTTGGGTTATCCGTCGGGCGGCGGTTAAACCGCCCGTTTACAGCGGAAAACTTAGTTTTTAGCCAAGTAAGCTTCCAAGTCTTCGCTGCCGCCGATGTATTGGCCGCCGATGAATACTTGCGGTGCAGTCGCTTTGCCTGTAATCGCGCGCACGGCAGTAGTGGTCGCATCTTTGCCCAAAACGATTTCCTCGTAAGCCAAGCCTTTGTCTTGCAGGG
Source organism: Neisseria sp. P0008.S010 (assembly GCF_051962715.1). Lineage (NCBI taxonomy): Bacteria > Pseudomonadati > Pseudomonadota > Betaproteobacteria > Neisseriales > Neisseriaceae > Neisseria > Neisseria sp. P0008.S010. The sequence continues at coordinate 2,426 of NZ_JBQCVA010000001.1, read as the reverse complement.
CTTTTTTGGCCTTGGCGCAGAACGGGCAGCCCGGTTTGGTGAATACGGCAACCGAAGGCTGTTCTTTCCAAGAAGGGTCGATGGATTTCAGCATGGTGTCCGCATCGGATACTTCAAACGGATCGCCGTCTTTTACCGGCTCTACGAAAGCTTTTTCAATCACGCCGTCTTTAACCAGCATGGAGTAACGCCAAGAGCGGTCGCCGAAGCCCAGTTGGTCTTTAGAAACCAGCATGCCCATGCCGCGTGTGAATTCGCCATTGCCGTCCGGCACGACGGTGATGTTTTCGGCTTCCTGATCGGCCAACCATGCGTTCATCACAAAAGTGTCGTTTACGGATACGCACAAAATGCTGTCCACGCCGCGTTTGAAGAATTCTTTGGCCAATTCGTTGTAGCGCGGCAGGTGGGTAGAAGAGCAAGTCGGGGTAAATGCACCGGGCAGGGAGAATACGACCACGGTTTTGCCTTTAAACAGGTCGTCGGTAGAAACGTCTACCCAAGCGTCGCCTTGGCGGGTGTGGAATACGACTGAGGGTACTTTGGTGCCGACCAGCTGTTCTGAAGTTTTAATGTTGATGCTCATATCAATCTCCTAACTTAAATGGTTCAAGGGTAAATGGAATACGGGAAATGCGTCTGACCCGTGGAATTTCAATAGGTGCATTCTAAAACACCTTGTGTGATTTGTATAATTTATTGTTCAAATTTTTTTAATTGCTTTATGCTATTTATTAGAATTTATTCTGCCAAAACTTCATAAATTTTACCGACTTCCCTGCCAATCGCGGCCTCAATTTTATCCTTTACCTCATACCTGTCACCCTGCGGTTTTTCAAGCGGCAAAAAGTCCACATGCACTTCTATTTCTTGCATGGAAACAATGCGCCACAATGAAACGAATAAATTGACTTCACTGAATGAAGGCTGCGTGGTCCGCCGTTTTTGGCTGTCGAAATATCGCAAGGCCAAAGGCTGGATTTTGGAACCGGCATCAATTGCGGATTGAAACAACGCGGCTTTGAACGGCAGGATGCCGTTACCGCTGGAAGTACGCGCTTCAGGGAAAAAACAGACGTTCTTTCCCTCTGCCAGCGAACGGCAAATCGCTTCATTGATGATATTGATGTCTTTTCGGTTGCTCCGGTCGATAAATACCGTATCCGCATTGCGCGCCACCCGCCCGATTACCGGCCAACGGCTCAATTCCTTCATGGCGATAAAACTACTCGGGCAGAGTGCGGTAATTGCAAAAATATCCAGCAACGATATGTGGTTGGCCACCACCAATACGCCCTTCAAACTTTCAGACGGCCTGTTACTTGCAATCAAACGAACATTCAATATGGAAAGTGCTTCGGCACAAATAGCCGAAAATTCGGCATTCCGTTGTTCGACAGAAGCTTTGTCCAACCGCCTGATCCGCCGTACTGTTGAAAACAGCCAAAGAAGCATTTTAAACAGTCGGGAAAAGCGGGTTAAAAATGGCGTGGAATAGTCTTTCATACAAAAATGAACAATCCATAAAATACAAAACGGGTGCGATACTAAATTCAGACGGCCTATCAAGCCAGATGTTTTTCGGTTTTTTGCATAAACGGCCGTACCCGAATCCATACCTCTGCCGCTGAAGAAATAAAACCCCTCAATCATTAGGATTGAGGGGTTTGACTTTCAGCTATTAACCGAGGAATTCAACATGTTTTTGCAATACGCTATCCAATGTTTCACCACTGGACAAACCGTTGAATGTAACGCTGTTGCTGTAAGTATGGCCATCTTTACCTACACCGCTGAAGCTCAGTGTATGAGAAGCATCATCCCAAATTGCGTTGGAGAGTTTGTCTGCACTGACCACATCTGCAAAGACAACCTTATCCGAACCCGCTTGGAAATCAGTAATGACATCCTTACCACTGTTGCTGTTGGCCAAGAAGACGAATTTATCATTAGACCTCTTGCGAAAGTATCCTGAAGATTTACAATTTCCAAATGAAATACGAAAACCTAATCCAAAGAAGCAACAGGGAATTCAAACGGCTCACAGGTGTAACGCCCGTCCTTTTTCATGAAATGCTGCAAGTCACCACAGAAGCAGAAAGCCGGAAGGTCAAGTCGGGCAGGCCGCATACGCTCGGTTTGGCAGACCAACTGCTGCTTACCCTAAGTTATCTGCGCCATTACCATACCCAACTCGAATTGGCCGCTATCTACGGCCTTTCCGAAAGTAATGTCTGCCGCACCATCCGTAAAACCGAGGACGCCCTCATCCGTTGCAAACGCTTTTCCCTGCCAAAGCACAAGAATCCGGGCGATCAAACGGTCATCATTGATGTTACCGAAAGCCCAATTGAACGTCCCAAAAAAACAGCGGCAGTATTACAGCGGCAAGAAAAAGCGACACACGGTTAAAATCCAGGTCATAT